>JAICQA010000152.1 GCA_025929595.1 Xanthobacteraceae bacterium | reverse complement strand
GCCGTCGGGCGTGAGCCAGTTGTGGTAGCGCGAGGCCTGACGGACAAAGCGGCCATGCGCGTCGGTACTCGGCGCATCGTCGCGCCAGACGCCCTCGAGCAGAAAACCCATGGCCACCTCGCTTCCGGTCTTCGACCTATATGGGCGGGCAGGCGCGCGGATGACAGGGGCTTGGGCGCCATTCATGGATTTGCAGCCGTTGGCGTGATATCCCGCGCGCCGGAAGGAAATCCCGCGTGACCGATCTCTCCCTCCTGATCCTGTCCGAACAGGCCGATGACGGGCCCGCCATCGAGCGCCTGTACGAGCGCACGTTCGGGCCAGGGCGCTTCGCGCGCACGGCGTACCGGCTGCGCGAGGTCATGGAGCACCGGCGCGAATATTCGTTCACGGCGCGGATCGGGACGCTGCTCGTGGGCTCGGTGCGCCTGACGCCGGTCCTGATCGGCGACACGCCGGCGCTGCTGCTGGGGCCGCTGACGATCGAGCCGCCGTTCCGCAGCCGCGGCATCGGGCGCGCGCTGATCGAGGCCTCGCTCAAGGCCGCGCGCGAGGGCGGGGTAAAGCTCGTGTTGCTCGTGGGCGACGAGCCCTATTACGGGCGCATGGGATTCGAAAAGGTTCCCCACAAGCGCGTCGAATTGCCGGGACCTGTAGACCGCGACCGCGTGCTGATCGCCGAGCTCGTGCCGGGCGCGTTTGAAGGCGTGGAAGGCCCCGTGCGGCCGGACTGGTCGGGCGAGCGCTAACGGCCTTTATCGGCCTTCGCGCGCCCAGGCGAAGGCGATGCCCGCCATCAGGATCAGCAAGCCCGAGAGACCCGCGAAGAGCGGGAAGAGTCCGATGCCGCGCACGATGCTGGCGTCGCGCATGCGCAGGCCCATCCAGTCGGGCCCGCTGAAACGCTCGCCGGAGCGCACAGCGACAACGCGCGGCGCGGGCTGACCGAGATCGGCGAGGCGAATTACGCCGGCGCCGGTTGCCGATGCGAGCGGTGCCAGCACCTCGCCCGTGCTCGTAACCTCTGCATATTCGCGCGGGTTGATCGGACCGACATTGACGAGCGCGGTGAGATCGCCGTTGGCGGCCCGCCAGAGGCCGAATTCATTTGCCTCAAGGCGAGCGCGGAAGATGCCGGGCTCGGCGGCTTCAAGCGTGAGATTACGCGCCGTGCCGGACGGCGCGGTGACCGTCGCAGCCGGCACCGTCTCGCCCATGGTGCGGCGCTCAACCACCAGTTCGCGCCCCTCGGCGCGCAGCACGAGGCGCTCCTCTTCGAGATCGGGCTCCTTCATCAGCCAGTGCGAGAGCTTGCGCAGGAGATCGAGATGCGGGCCGCCGCCCTGGAAGCCACGCGCCCACAGCCAGATATGGTCGGAGAGCAGGAGCGCGACGCGGCCTTCGTTCTGGCGGCCGAGCACAAGGAGCGGCGCTTCGTCGGGGCCGCTCAGCACGGCGGTGCCGCCGGTGTCCACGCGCGCATCGACGGCGCGGAACCAGTTCGACCATTGCGGCGGCTCGCTCTCGGAGCCCGGCAGGCCGCGTGTCACGGGATGGCGCTTGCCAAGCTCGGTGATGCTCGCGCGATAGCTGCGCTCGGTCACGTTGCCGCTCGGCTGCGCCGGCAGGATCGCTTCGAGCGGCGAACGGAAGATCGAGGAGTGACCGGCATATTCCGGCCCGGCCGCCACGAGGATCGCGCCGCCATCGCGCACATAGCGCACGATGTTGTCGAAATAGATCAGCGGCAACACGCCCTGCTGCGTGTAACGGTCGAAGATGATCAGGTTGAAGTCGCGGATCTTCTGCTGAAAGAGTTCGCGCGTCGGGAACGCGATCAGCGACAGCTCGTTGATCGGCGTTCCGTCCTGCTTCTCCGGCGGGCGCAGAATGGTGAAATGCACGAGATCGACGTTGGCGTCGGACTTGAGCAGGTTGCGCCACGTCCGCTCGCCCGTATGCGGCTCGCCCGAGACGAGCAGCACGCGCAGCTTCTCGCGCACGCCCTCGATGGTGAGCGCGGCGCGATTGTTGAGCGGCGTCAGCTCGCCTTCGAGAGGCGCCGCTTCCACTTCGACGATGTTCGGACCCGCGTGCGTGATCTCGACCGGCACTTCGGTGTCGGTGCCTGCGATGACGGTCGCGCGTGCGACGACCGTGCCGTCGCGGCGAATGACAATCGGCACGCGCGCGCCCGCGGGCACGCCTTCATCGGCGACGCGATAGCCGACGACCTGACGCTGGCCCACAATGCCGAAGCGCGGAGTTGCGGTGAGCACGACGCGGCGGTCGCGTTCGCCCGCGCGTCCGGTGATGAGCGCATGGACCGGGGCGTTGAAGCCGAGTTGCGACGGAGCGGGGACGTCGTGCACGCGGCCGTCGGTCACCATGATCGCGCCCGCGACCCGATCCGGCGGAACGTCGGAGAGCGCGGCACCAAGCGCTGCAAACAGGCGCGTGCCGTCGCCTTCGCTGTCGCCTTCGCTTTCGACCATGCGGACTTCGAGGCCGGGGATGCGGCCAAGGCGTTCCGTGAGTGCGGTGCGGGCGGCATCGGCGGCCTGCGTGCGGTCGCCGAAACGTTGACTCGCGCTGCGGTCAATGACGACGGCGGCGACAACGGGCAGCGGCTCGCGGTCTTCGCGGGTGAGCGACGGGTTGGCGAGCGCAAGCACGCCAAGAAGCAATGCGAGCGCGCGGACGATTGCGCCGCGCGCGCGGGCGATGAGCGGCAGGAGCGCGACAATGACCGCGACAGCTGCCGCGGCGATCAGGATCGGCAGCGCGACGAGCGGCTCGAAGGTCAGGCCATACTGCATCATTGCCCCAACCTCTCGAGCAGCGCGGGCACATGCACCTGGTCGGCCTTGTAGTTGCCGGTCAGCACATACATCACGATGTTGACACCGACGCGGAAGGCGAATTCGCGCTGGCGCGGCTCGCCGGGAACAAGCGGCAGCAACGGCTGGCCGTCACGGCCGACCGCCCACGCGCCGGCGAAATCGTTCGACGTGATGAGGATCTGCGAGACGCCGTCGCCGGCGCGGGCGGGGCGCGCTTCCTGCTCTTCCGTCGCCGCGGGCAGCGCTTCGACCCAGAGCGTGCCGCCGGTGAAGCGGCCGGGGAAATCGCGCAGGAGATAAAACGATTTTGTCAGCACATGATCGCGCGGCACCGGCTCGAGTTCGGGGATGTCGAGACCGGACAGGATCTGGCGCAGCCGAGCAAGCGAAGGCGTGACTTCGTTCGCTCGTCCGGTGCCCGATGCGAATTCGTCGCGCGTGTCGAACAGGATCGTGCCGCCCTGCTTCATATACGTATCCACGCGCGCGAGCGTTGCGGCGTCGGGCACGGGCGAGCTCGGCAGTACCGGCCAATAGAGGATCGGGAAGAAAGACAACTCGTCGCGCGAGATGTCGACGCCCATCGGCTCGGCGGTCTCGAGCGCCGTGCGTTGCGCCATGAAAATGGAGAGACCCTCCAGTCCTGCCTGGCTCAGGGTGTCGGCCTCGGCGTTGCCGGTGCGCACATAAGCGAAGCGGGTTTGCAGCGTGGCCTGCAAAGCGAAGTCGGTCTGCGCCTGCGTCAGCTCCTGCGCGCGCGCGACGCGATGGTCCGCGAGCGCGGAGAGGGCGACGGCAAGCGCGAGCGTCGCGGCCGTCGCGCGGCGGCGTGTGAGCCGCGACAGGCCGCCCGCAAGCAGGAAGACGATGATCGCGTCGAGCGCGAGCAGCGAGAACACGCCGAGCAGGAAGCCGGGGCGCAGGTCGATCGCCTCGCCCTGATGATACGGTTCAACACTCGTCTGGAGCGGGCCAAGCGCGAGCGGCGCCATGCGGTCGTCGGGCGCGAGCGTGTTGACGGCGACCAGGCCTTCCGGCGGGCCGTAAAAGCCGGGCGGATGATCGGCGACCGCGCGGCCGGTGAAGTCGGCGGGGATCGGCTTGGCCGTCGGTCCCGGCGCGGTGAAGGCGCCGAAGCCGTCGAGCAGGCGGCTTGGCGCGATGGTCGGCGCGGGTCCGCGTTCCGCCTGTGTCGACGGCGTGCCCGAAGCGGCGGCGGTGCCGGAGCCGGCGAGCGCGACGATTCGGCGGAGCATGTCCACGAAGCTGCCCGAGATCGGAAGATTCGACCATGCCGTGTCCGCGGTGACGTGAAACAGCACGATCATGCCGCGTTCGCGGCGGGTGGCGGTGACGAGCGGCGTGCCGTCGGCGAGCGACGCCCAGGTGCGCTCGGCCAGCAAGCCGTCGGGCTCCGCCAGGACCTGGCGCTGCACGACGACGTCGCCGGGGACCGTGAGATCGCTGAACGGCCCGTCGGCCGAGAAGCTGCCGAGCTTCTGCGGCTGCTCCCATGAGAGCGAGCCGCCGAGCGTGCGTCCGCCGCGGCGCAGGCGTACGGGCACCAGATTGTCGTCGGCCGCCGCGAGGCGCGGTCCCGCGAAGCGAACGAGGACGCCGCCTTCCTCGATCCAGCGCACCAGGCGGTTGCGCGCGGTCTCGGCGATATTGCCGACGTCGGACAGGACGATCACCGGCAAGCGCTGGTCGATGAAGCGCTCCACGGCGCCGGCCGGCGCCGTGCCCTCCGCGAGACTGACATCGGCAAACGGTCCGAGCGCGCGGCTCAGATAAAACGTGCCGGCGAGGAGCGGCTGTGCCGTATCGACGGTGCTGCCGGAGACAACGCCGACCGTGCGGCGGCGCCAGCGCTTGTCGAGCAGCGTGACCGCACCCGCGGAGCGCTCGCCCGCGATCTCAAGCCGGGCGATGTCATTGCGGATTTCGACCGGCAGATCGAAGCGTGCGTCGGTTTCGGTTGCGCCAGCCTCAAACATGAAATTCGCATCGCCGAGCGGCAGGCCGCGCAGGTCGCGGGCGCGGACCACCCCCTGCGCGGGTGCGGAGTCTTCGGCGCGTAATACTTTCACGCTCAACCCGGCGGCGGCGTTGTCGGCGGCGGTGAGCGCGACCGCGCCCGGAATGCCGCCGGAGACGACCGACACGCGGCCAGGCGCGAGCTGATTGAGGGCAGTCGCGAACTTTTCGCCGTCGCCGAGATCGGCGCCGTCCGAGAGCCACACGACGGAAACGGCGGGTGCTGCCGCGAGCAGGCGGCCGAGCGGCAGGAGCAACTCGTTGCGGTCGGGTGTATGCGGCACGGGCGCGAGCAGGCGCAGCGCCTCGCGCGCTTCGCCCGGGCGCAGCAGCGATGTTTCCTTGGGCGGCGCGCCGCTTGCGAGCACGGCTATGCCCACGCCATCCGCTTCGGCGCGCGCGACGATCGCTTCGGCCGCTGCCATGCGCGATTCCCATTGCGCAGCGGCGGGCCAGCCGCTGTCGATCACGAGAGCTACGGGACCGCCCGCGCGCGATCCGGCGGGCGGCGGATTCCACAGGGGCCCCGCGGCGGCGATGATGATGAGCGCCGCGAGCAGCAGGCGAAGGAGGGTCAGCCACCACGGCGTGCGCGCGGGCGTCTCTTCCTTGGGCTCGATCTCGAACAGGATGCGCGTCGGCGGGAAGGCAACGCGGCGCGGGCGCGGCGGCACCAGACGCAAGAGCCACCACAGGAGCGGCAGCGCGATCAGCCCGAGCAGGATGAAAGGCGCCGTGAAGGCGAGAGGAAGGCCCGCGATCATAGCGCGGCCTCTTCCACCGGCTGCGTGGCCGGTTGCCGTTGCGGCAGCATATCGGACGCGGAGTTTATGCGCGCATGCAGCGCCAGCAGCAATTCGCTCGCGGGCCGGTCGGTGCGGTGGATCGTGAAGCTCCAGCCGCGCCGCGCCGTCTCTGTGCGGATCGCGGCGCGATGCTGCGCGACCTTTGCAACAAAGTCCGCGGCCCAGGCTTCGGCGCGGCCAATGGTGATCGAGCCGCCGCCTTCGGGCTCCTCGAACTCGATGCGGCCGTTATAGGGAAACGTCTCCTCGGCGCTGTCGACGATCTGCACCACGTGCCCGCCCGCGCCGTTCGCGGCGAGCGTCGCGATGCGCGCCGTAACGTCCGAAGTCGGACTCCAGAGATCGCCGAGGATCACGATCTCGTCGCGGCTGCCGGGATGAAAGAGCGGCGGCAGGCTCGGCGGCTCGCTGGAAAAATGAATCAGCATATCGGCCATGCGCTCGATCACGTTGCGGCTCGCGGTCGGGCGCATGAGTGCCGGAATGCCGACGCGCTCGCCGCCGCGCACGAGCAATTCGCCGAGGGCGAAGCCGAGAACGAGCGCGCGGTCGCGCTTCGGTGCGATCTTCGGGTCCGACGTAAAGAGCATCGACGGCGAGCAGTCGGGCCAGATCCAGATCGTGTGCGCGGCTTCCCATTCCCGTTCGCGCACGAAAAGGACGTTGTCGCGCGCGGAGCGGCGCCAATCGACGCGGTTCGCGGGCTCGCCATCGAGGAAGCGACGGTACTGCCAGAAGTTCTCGCCTGGTCCGGCGCGGCGGCGGCCGTGGACGCCGTGATAGACCGAGGCCGCGATGCGCCGCGCCTCGAGCACAAGGCGGGGCATCGCCGCCACGAGATGCGCGGCGCGGTAGGCGCTCGCCTGAACCTCGGCGCCCGCTTCGCGCATGTCGGCCTTGTCAGCCATCAATTATCCAAGCCGTGCCTTCAGCCGCCCGATCACGCCGGCAATGGTCTCGCCGTCGGCGCGCGCCGCGTAGGTGAGCGCCATGCGGTGCTTGAGCACGGGTTCGGCGAGCGCGATCACGTCGTCGATCGAGGGCGCGAGGCGCCCATCGAGCAGCGCG
>JAICQA010000329.1 GCA_025929595.1 Xanthobacteraceae bacterium | reverse complement strand
CGAATTCGGATCAAGAGCTAAAGGAGTGGCTCGCCACTGGCGAGGGCAAAGAGGCGGAGTCCAGTTTGATGTCGCGATTCGCTGAAATCGGGCGGTCTTAACGACCGCTTTTGCAGATCAAACGGCAAGTTTAATTATCGACATCCTACGACGGCTTCGGGTCAATCGCGCCATTCTGCCGTCTTGTCCGTCGTCTTGGCAGGTCCGATCCGCCCTCCAAACCGGACGTCAATTCAAGCCATTAGTGCTGCAGCATCCTGCCAATGCACAAAGTCGCTGCGCTCCAGCCCGCTGCGCGGGGGCAAGAGCCGAGAGGCCGGTCGCGAGTTGAGAGGACCGGGATAGCGGGGCGGAGAACCCCGTCCTGAGAGAATCGAGGTGTCGTTCACCTCACTCAGGATGGAGTTCTCCATGAGCAACACTACCACGATCAGTCCGTTGCGCCAGCGCATGATCGAGGACATGACCGCGCGCCAGCTCGGTCCTCACTCGCAGCGGAGCCACATCGACAGCTGCAAGCGGTTCGCGGCGTTTCTCAAGCGCTCGCCCGATACGGCCACGCTGGAAGACATCCGCCGCTTCCAGCTTTACCTCGCCGAGACGGGAACGAGCATCTGCACCCGCAACCGCATCATGACCGGGCTGCGGTTCCTGTTTCGGGTGACGCTGCGGCGGCTGGACCTTGCCGCCGAGATCTATCATCTGCGCGAGCCGCAGAAGATTCCGCAGGTATTGAGCCCGGATGAGGCGTGCCGCTTGCTGGCGGTCGCGAGCAGCCTCAAGGCCCGGGTGATGCTCAGCCTCAGTTACGGCTGCGGGCTACGCGCCGGCGAAGTAGTGCGGCTGAAGGCCAAGCACATCGATAGCGCACAGAAGATCATCCGCATCGAGCAGGCCAAAGGCCGCAAGGACCGCAACGTCATGCTGCCATCCGAGACGCTCGACCTGTTGCGCCAGTGGTGGAAGGCGCGACCAAACCGCGATGATGCTGGAACGCCCATCGAGGAACGCTGGCTGTTTCCGGGCAAGCGCGGCAAGCCGATGACGACGCGGCAATTGAGCCGCCTGTTCCATGAGGCGGCAAATGCCGCCGGGATCAGGAAGAATGTCACCTTGCACGCGCTGCGCCACAGCTTTGCGACGCATCTGCTCGAGCGCGGTACCGATATCCGCATCATCCAGGCGCTCTTGGGTCACGCCAAGCTCGACGCCACGGCCCGCTACACCCGCGTCGCCACCGCCGTGATCGCCAGCATTCAGAGCCCGCTCGACCTGCTGTCGCAACCGCGCAAGAGGCCCAGGAAGAGCAGGCAGGATCGGCCGCCGGCATAACCCGCCAGCCGCCGTGTTGCGTCCAGCGCTGGAGGTCGCGGATATCTTCCGCGATCACGGGGCGGCGTGGCGTTCCGCCAATGCCGGCCATATCAGCCTCGACCAGTTGAAGGTGATGAGCGCCATCGAGCGCTGCCGCACGGCGGCGCTGGGCGGTCACGTCTCGCGCTGCGAGAACGCGGCCTGCGGCCATACCGAGATCGCCTACAACTCCTGCCGCAACCGGCATTGCCCGAAGTGCCAGGGCGCGGCGTCACGCCGATGGCTGGCCGACCGTGAGGCGGAGCTGCTGCCGGTGCCGTACTTTCACATCGTCTACACGCTGCCGAGCGAACTGCGGGATGTCGCCTACCAGAACAAGCGCGCAGTCTACGACCTGCTGATGAAGGCGGCAGCCGAGACCACGCTCGCCATCGCCGCCGATCCCAAGCGTCTCGGCGCGCGCATCGGCATCACCGCCGTGCTGCATACGTGGGGCTCCGCGCTCACCCATCATCCCCACGTGCACATGATCGTGCCGGGTGGAGGGCTCTCGCTCGACGGCACCCGATGGGTCGCCGCCCGCTCCAACTTCCTCGTCCATGTCAACGTGCTGGCGCGCCTGTTCCGGGGCAAGATGCTGGCGATGCTGGTGCACGCACACCGCGCCGGTCAGTTGAAGTTCTTCAACACCCATGCCGGGCTCGCCGACAACAGCGCCTTCAAACGCTTCATCGCCCCGCTCCGGCGCATCAAGTGGAGGGTCTACTGCAAGGCACCGTTCGCAGGGCCGCAGCAGGTGCTGCGCTATCTCTCCCGCTACACTCACCGCGTCGCCATCTCGAACCGCCGTCTCATCGCCGCCGATGACGGCGGCATCGCATTCCGCTGGAAGGACTACCGCATCGACGGTCCAGGCCGCTGGAAGACCATGCGGCTGCACCCGCACGAGTTCATCAGGCGCTTCCTGCTGCACGTCCTGCCCAAGGGGTTCCACCGCATCCGCCACTACGGCCTCTTCGCCGGAACCGCCAAGGCCGAGCACATCGCAACCGCTCGCAAGCTCCTGGACATGCCCGCACCCGATGTCTCAGAAACCGCCGAAGGCGGAGACACCGACGCCAACGATCCGCTCAACCCCAAATGTCCTTGCTGCGGCAGCCGCATGCGCATCATCGAGAGGTTCAAGCGCGGCGAAGCACCCCGGCACCGCTCATCATCATGTCCGGGCACAACCCGGATCGACACGTCATGAGCGAGATTGCTCGTCAGCGTGGAGGCTTTCGCGTGCCAATCCGCTGGTGCCATGCCGGCGACGATCGCTCTCGACCCAACCAGGCCGATCAATACCTCGGGCGACCGTTGAGGCCCTCCAAAGCCGTATCAAAATGCCCAGCGCACTCTCCCGACCGCCCAGGTCAGCGCATATGCACCGCGCATCCCGAAAGCGTCGCGGCAACCGTAGAGGCCGGCGCAAGCATCAAATCCCCATAGCGCTTGCTACACAGCCAGTGCTCAATCTCACGCGACTTCGTGCCTTGGCGCTTTTTGGGCGCCGGCCGCTACAGTGCGTGGCGAGGCCTCGTTGCCGGCGCCCGAAAACCTGCACAATAGCTGCCGCGGTGCTTACACAGTGCCGATTTCACGCTCTGGCCGCGTAAGTTTGTAGGCGCAATCGCAACACTGCGAGCATCTCTTCGCGGAGCGGATTATGCGCTTCCCGAAGCCAAGCAGCAGCCAGCGGCAAAACCTGGAGGTGTTCCGCTGCCTTCACGACGATCGGCACAAATCGTACGCCCGCAACCTTCAAGCGTGACGTCCAGCGAGGAACGATCGCGAGGCCGACCTTGGCGGCGACGAGGTACGATGGTCTGCTTCTCCTCGGCGACCTGCGAGATGTTGGGCTGCAGGCCCGCCTGCGCGAAGAGCTTGATCGTCAAGTCGTGACT
>JAICQA010000188.1 GCA_025929595.1 Xanthobacteraceae bacterium | reverse complement strand
TGCGCCATCATATTTCGCTGGCGCTAATCGGTCTGTTCGGCGGTGGCGCGGAACGGCCAAAATACGCGCCCGAGCAAGCGCCTCCGGGCGTGCTCGTGCCGGCGGAGTAGACCATGCGCGACACGAAACCCATTCGTCTGCTGATCGCGGCCCTCGGCGGCGAAGGCGGTGGCGTGCTCGCCGGCTGGATTTCCAACGCAGCGGTGGCGAGCGGCCATTTCGGCCAGCGCACGTCCATTCCGGGCGTCGCGCAGCGCACGGGCGCCACTACCTATTACATCGAAATCCTGCCGGGCGAAGGCGCGCCGAAAGGCAAGCGGCCAATTCTGGCGCTCAACGCGGCGCCCGGCGAGGTGGACGTGATGGTGGCGAGCGAGATGCTCGAGACCGTGCGCGCGGTGCAGGCGGGCTATATCAGCCCCGACCGGACTTTCCTGATCGCCTCGCGCAACCGCGCCTATACGGTCGATGAGAAGTCGGCCATGGGCGACGGCCGTCTCGACAACGAGAAGCTCGAGGTCACGGCAAGAAAATTCTCGCGCAAGGCCATTATCGCCGACTTCGGCGCGGCTGCGGCGGCGGCGCGTTGCCAACCGAACGCCGTCCTGCTCGGCGCCATCGCCGGCAGCGGCGCGCTCCCCGTCCCTGTCGAAGCGTTCCGCGCAGCCATCGAGGGCGAAGGCAAGGCGGTTGAGGCCAATCTGCGCGGCTTCGAGGCGGGCCTCGCGCTCGCCAAGGCCGGTGATACGAAGCCCGCAATAAAGGCCGAGGCCGCCGTCCCGTCGGCGCGACCAATCAATGAAACCGAAAACGAGGCACGGGCGCGCAAGAGGCTGCCCGTCGTCGCTGCCGGCATTGCGCTCGAAGGCGTGCGGCGCCTGACCGATTATCAGGGGCCGGAATACGCGGCGCTTTATCTCGACCGGCTCGAGCGCTTCGTCTCCAGGCCCGGCGCCGACGCACCGCTCATCCGCGAGCTCGCACGGCATCTGGCGGTGCGCATGAGCTTCGAGGACACGATCCGCGTCGCGCAACTGAAACTCAAGGCGGGCCGCGTCGAGCGGCTGCGCGGCGAGTCGAAGGTGCGCGAGCCCGACCTTATCGTCGTGACCGAATTCATGAAGCCGGGGCCGGAGGAAATCTTTTCCATGCTGCCGCCGGCCTTCGGCCGCGCGGTGCTGCGGTTCGTGGCGCGCATGGGATGGACGGATAAATCCTTCCCGATGAAAGTGCGCACGACGCGCTTCGGCGGGTTCATCCGCTTGAAGGTGCTTTCGTCGCTCCGCGGCTGGCGGCCGCGCACGCTGCGCTACGCCGAGGAACAGGCCTGGGTCGAGCAATGGCTCGGCCTGGTCGAGCGCACACTGGCCGCCGACACCCAGGCCGCACGCGAGTTCGTCGAGACGGCGCGGCTCGTGAAAGGCTATGGCGAGACCTACAAGCGCGGGCACCACAACTGGAACCGGATCGTCAACGAGGTGGTCGAGCCGTTTCTCGCGGGTGAGTTGCCCTCGCCACAATTTGCGGACGCCGTGTTGCAGGCGCGGTTGGCGGCCCTCGCCGATCCCGACGGCGCACGCCTCGGCCATGTGATCGATTCCGTGCGCGCCCTGTCGGCGGAGCGGCGCATCGCCGCCGAGTGAGGAGCGGATGAGCAAGCCGAAGATCGTACCCGACGTCGAAGACGACTATCTGCTGCGGCCCGACCCGGCAGATCCAAGACTTTCGGTCAAAGTCTCCGGCATCGATGAAACAGGCAAGGCGATCAACACGTCGGTGGTTGTCGAGCGGCCGTTGACGATTTTCCTGAACCGGCAGGAAATCGTCACCGCCATGACCATCGGCGATTATCCCGAATATCTGGCGGTCGGATTTCTGTTGAATCAGAATATGTTACGACCGGACGACATGGTCACCGAAGTCGAATATGACGACGATCTTGAAGTCATCGTCGTGCGCACCGAGCGCGCAACCAACTACGAGAAGAAACTGAAGAAGAAAGTGCAGACCTCGGGCTGCGCGCAGGGCACGGTGTTCGGCGATCTGATGGAAGCGATCGAGAACGCCGACCTGCCGAAAGCCGAACTGCGCACGTCCTGGCTTTACACGCTCACGCACAAGATCAACACGACGCCGTCGCTTTATCTCGAAGCCGGCGCGATCCACGGCTGCGTGCTGTGCCAAGGCGACCGCCCGCTCGTCTATATGGAAGACGTCGGACGTCATAACGCGGTCGACAAGATCGCGGGCTGGATGTTCAAGAACAAGGTGCCGGCGGGCGACAAGATTTTCTACACGACGGGCCGGCTCACCTCCGAAATGGTGATCAAGACGGTGCGCATGGGCATTCCCATTCTCGTGTCGCGTTCGGGCTTCACGGCGTGGGGCGTGGAGCTCGCGAAGAAGGCCGGCCTCACGCTGATCGGCCGCGCGCGCGGCAAGCGCTTCGTCGCGCTCTCGGGCGAGGAGCGCATCGTGTACGACCAGGACCTCAATTACGTCGAAGAGGAAAGCGCCAGGCACCGGCGCAAAGCCGCGGTGCATGACGACTGAGTATCCGCCTACCTTCGGACTGGTCCTCGCGGGCGGGCTCGCACGCCGCATGGGCGGCGGGGACAAGGCGCTCCTGAAAATCGGCGGCGAGACGATCCTCGACCGCGTGCTTGCGCGCTTCGGCCCGCAATGCTCGGGAATGCTGCTCAACGCGAATGGCGACCCAGCGCGCTTCGCGCGATTCAAATTGCCGGTCGTCGCCGACGACATCCCCGACTTCGCCGGGCCGCTCGCGGGCATTCTCGCCGGGCTCGATTGGCTGGCGGCGAATGCGCCCGGCACCGAATGGATGGCCAGCGTGCCGGGCGATTGCCCGTTCGTGCCGCGTGATGTGGTGCCACGGCTGCATGAGGCGCGCGTTGCCGAGGGAAAAACGCTGGCCTGCGCAAAATCCGGCGACTGGCGGCATCCGGTGGCGGGTCTGTGGCCGGTCGCGCTGCGCGCCGATCTCCGTCACGCGCTGACCGAGGAAGGCCTGCATAAGATCGAGGTCTGGACCGGGCGGCACGGCGTCGCGCTCGCCGAATGGCCGGATACGCCGGTCGACCCGTTCTTCAACGTCAATCGCCCGGAAGACCTTGCGAATGCAGAGCTTCTCGCGGCGCAACACCCCGGCCTGTAGGCCTTGCCTATCAAGGCGCGGGCCTCATAATCAGCTCACGAGTCTGGGTGGGAGAACAGCAATGAAAGTGTTTTTGATTTCCTGCGCGGTGGCGGTCATCGTCGCAGTCGGCTCCGTCTATGCGCTCGCCGGATTCCAGCGGCCGGCCGACGTGGCGTTCTCGTCGAAGTCGGGCGTGCGGCTCTGATCTTATCCTCTCACGCGACAAGCGACGCGTACGAGAGAAAACCGACATTCGAGCCGGGCGCGACCTCGATCCGATCTTCAAGCAATTCGGCGAGACCGTCCGTCTCGGTCAATGACGTAATGACGCCCGCCCCTTCCTGGGGATGCTTGACGGCTTCGACGGCGCCATCCGGCGCAACACGCAGGCCGACGCGGACATATTCGCGGCGGCCTTTTTTCTTTTTGTAGCTAAAGGCCGCGCGCACGGGGATCGCCGCGGGCGGCGCCATCTCGGCGCCCGCAAGCCGCATCAGGAGCGGCCGCACCACATGCACGAAGGTGACGAAGACGGCTACGGGGTTGCCGGGCAGACCGGCGAAGGCAGCACCGCGCACGACGCCCATCGCAACCGGCCGACCCGGCTTGATCGCGAGCCGCCACAGCACGAGCTTGCCGACTTGCTCGACGGCGGCCTTCACGTGATCAGCCTCGCCGGTGGAAACACCACCCGACGTGAGAATGAGATCGTGGCCGGCGGCGGCTTTTCCGATCGCGCCTGCGAGCTTCGCCGCGTCGTCGCGCAGGATGCCGAGATCGTGCGCTTCGGCGCCTGCTTCGCGCAGCAGCGCCAGCAGCAGGAAGCGATTGGCGTCGTATAGCGAAGCCGCGCCAAGCGGCTGGCCTGGCTCCACGATTTCGTCGCCGGTCGAGAAAACCGCGACGCGCGGCCGGCGGCGGACCTCGATATGCGTCAGGCCGACCGCGGCGGCGAGCGCGATGTCTTGCGGCGTCAGCCGGCGCCCGGCAGGCAGCGCGACCGCGCCCCTCTGCAGGTCTTCGCCCGTGAGGCGGCGGTTCGCGCCCCGCTTCAGGCCGGGCGGAACAATGATCGTATCGCCAACCGCGTTCACGTCCTCCTGCATGAAGACGGTGTCGGCGCCTTCCGGCATCGGCGCGCCGGTGAAAATGCGGATCGCCTCTCCTGCCCCAACCGCCTTCACGGGCCGTCCACCGGCCTGCAAACGGCCGGACACTGTCAGCGTCGTGTCGCCGCTCTGCAGATCGGCATGTCGCACCGCATAGCCATCAACCGCCGAATTGTCGAAGGGCGGCAAAGCCACCGCCGAACCGACGTCATTTGCGACGACGCGGCCGAGCGCGTCGGCGAGCGACACGCGCTCGACTTCTGAAACGGGCGGAACATGCTCGGCCATGCGCTTCGCCGCTTCCTCGACCGGCAGGAGATTGCCGCCGAAGGCGAAGCAGTCGTCGGAGAGCTGCGCCATCAAACCCTCTCGGCTTCCGTCCCGAGGCGTTCGACCGGAACGGATTCGATCATCAGGACGTCGGCGATTTTCTCGGCGTCGTCGAGATCGAGCACGGGCACGCGCGCGTCCGGCAGCGGGCCGTCGGAGGCGACGGCCACGATCCAGTCGTCGTCCGGCTGCAGGAGCGGCTTGCCGACTTCCGCACGATGGATTTCGAGCTTCGGATGGGGGTGGCGCTTGTAGCCCTCGACCACCACGAGATCGACCGGCGTCAGCCGGGCGAGAACGTCGCCGAGCGAAGGCTCGTCCTCGTCGCGCAGCTCATGGATCTGCGCCCAGCGCCGCGCAGAGGATACGAAGACCTCGGTGGCGCCGGCCAGACGATGGGTATGGGAATCCTTGCCCGGCACGTCCACGTCGAAGCCGTGATGGGCGTGCTTGACGGTCGAGACGCGGATGCCGCGCGCGATCAGGACCGGAATCACACGAGCGAGCAGGGTTGTCTTGCCGGAGCCGCTCCAGCCGGCGAGGCCGATAATGCGCATGCGCCCTTATAGCAAAACGCCCGGCGGTGAAGCCGGGCGTCTGCGGAGAGGCTTAAGACGGCGGTTATTCGGCCGGTGTTGGGCGGTGCGCCATGCCGGCGCGTTCCATCCCGTCTTCGACCCAGAGGCTGTGGTGCTGCTCGGCCCAGTGCACGTCGACTTCGCCCGTGCCCATGGCCTCGAACGCGCCCTCCATGCCGAGGGTGCCGATATAGATATGAGCGACCATTACTGCGATCAGCAGGACGCCCACCACGGCGTGGATGAGGGTCGCGAGCTGCATGCCCGCGATCGTTGTTCCGTAGAAGGGGAACATCATCATGTAGCCGGTGATTGCGATCGCGGCACCGGCAATCACGACGCTCCAGTAGATCATCTTCTGGCCGGCGTTGAAGCGCGGCGCCGGCGGATGATCGTTGCCGACGATGCCGCCGCCACGGCGCAGCCACTCCATATCCACGCGGCCCGGAATGTTGTCCCTGATCCAGATCAGGAAGATGAGGACGAGCGCGAGCGCGAAGGGGAAGCT
>JAICQA010000137.1 GCA_025929595.1 Xanthobacteraceae bacterium | reverse complement strand
CCACGGCAACGACACCGAGGCGGCGCGCGAGGATTGCGAGAAGGCGCAGGCGATCGAGGAAAAGAGCAAGGACCCTTTCATCAGCGCGACGGTCGCGGTCTGCTTCGGCGACGTTGAGGACCATGAGGAAAATATCGCCGCGGCCTGCAGGCATTATGCGGAGGCGCTGGAGAATTTCGAAGCGGTGCCCGCGAAACATTCGGCCCGCCGGACCATCAAGACCCATATGAATGTCACCAAGGGCAAGCGCCTCACCCTCTCCTGCGGCGCGTGAGCAACCGCAGCCGGCCATGCCCGCCGGTGATTCACAAACGCCGATTTGTGATGCGCTAAATCATCCGAATTGATTCCCTCATCACCGGGCCGGCGCGCGAGGCGACAGCCGACCGCGACGAGACGCGGTGATCCAGAATTATTTGCTGGATGGCCGGGTCAAAGCCCGGCCATGAGAGAATCTTGGGAGCGGCAATCTACTTGCTACTCTGCTCCACCGGCCCGCCGGCTTGCTTCCAGCCGCGAAATCCTTCGCGGATATGCGCGACCGGCTTCAATCCCATGTCCTGCGCGGTCTGTGCTGCGAGCGCCGATCGCTGGCCGCCCGCGCAGAAGAAGACGAATTTCTTGTCCTCGCCGAACACCGGCTTGAAATAGGGCGATGCCGGATCGATCCAGAACTCCAGCATGTCGCGCGGACAGTGAACGGCGCCCGGCACGCGCCCGTCGCGTTTCAGCTCGCGCACGTCGCGAATGTCCACGAGCACGGTATCGTCGCGGCCATGCAGCGGAATGGCATCGGCGACCGGGATCGTCTCGATCTCATCATAGGCCGCATCGACCATCTGCTTCACGGTGACGGTAATATTTTGAGCCATCCGTAAAACCCTTGATTTTGCTTGCCCCGACGAGAGGCGAACACCTCCGACCGTAACATTGTTGTCCCGCGAGCGCCCTAATTTCGTCCCCACTCTTGTTTCGATTCGCTTTTGGGGAGTGCGGAGAGCGACCCGCGCGAGGGGGGATGCGTACGGCGTAGGAGTTGCGTGATGTTTCGCATCTGGAAGAAGCGACGGAAGTTCCCGCCTGCCCGCCCGCGTCGGGTGCGCGGCGAGCCCGACTATTTCGCGAGTCTTCCGTTCATCGACAACGAGACGCTCGACCAGTTCCTGGCCGATCCCGGCAATCTCGAACGGCTGCCGGTCGATCCGACGGAATACCGGCCTGAGTTTCAGCGTCTGATCGTCAGCGCCTTCTTCCATGAGGCCTCGACCCGCGCAAAGCACGTCGAGCACGCCTGAGCCCCGGAAAACGAGACGGGCGGCCGTCCCGCCGCCCGCCGAATGCCATCAATGCGGTCCCCGAAATCCGTCAGCCCATGCCCATGTAGATCGCGATCACGACCACGATCGCGAGCGCGCCACAGGTCCACAGGATGGTGGACATATTGCCTGCCTTGGTTTCGGTCTGCATGGCGTCCCTCCTGATTGGGCGGTTCGCCCGGCGAACACGCCCGGAACGATCGGCGGGAGAAATTCTCCCACCATGCGAACATTATAGATCGCGTCGCCGTCGCCTTCAACTTTCGTCGTACGCCGAAAGTCAAATCTAAGTGTGCAGCGATATCAGTGGGATGACAGGGGCTAGTCCCAGACAGGCGCCCATGACGGGTCGACAACACGGCCACCGGGGCGCGCCAGTCCACGGATCGCGGACATTTCCGATTCGGTCAGTTCAAAATCGAAAATCTCGAAATTCTCGGTCAGCCGCTCGACCTTGCTCGTGCGAGGAATGATCACGATCCCCTGCTGCACCAGCCAGCGCAGGCAGACCTGCGCCGGACTTTTTCCGTGCGCCGCGGCAATGCTCGCGAGCACCGGATCGCCCCTGATGTTGCCGCGCGCAAGCGGACTGTAGGCCGTCACGGCCATGTCGTGCCGCCGGCAGGCCGCGATCAGCTTCGACTGGTCAAGATAGGGATGCAGCTCGAACTGGTTGGTGACAATGGGCTCGTTCGCCGCCTGCAACGCTTCCTCGACCAGCGCCACGGTGAAGTTCGACAGACCGATGTGGCGCGCGAGCCCCTCGCGCTTAACCTTGCAGAGCGCTGCAACGGTCTCGCCGAGCGGCACCGAACTGTTGGGCCAGTGCAGCAGCAAGAGATCGACATGGTGCAATTTCAGCCGCACGAGGCTTTCGGCCACGGCGTGCTCGAGTTCTCCGGCCGCGAAATGCGTCCACCACACTTTCGTCGTGACGAACACCTGCTCGCGCGGCAAGCCGGAGGCACGAATCCCCTCGCCCACTTCGCGCTCATTCTCGTAAGCCTGCGCGGTGTCGATATGGCGATAGCCGAGGCGCAACGCCTGCTCCACGATTCGCGCGCAGGCCTTGCCGCGCACGTCCCAGGTGCCGAGCCCCAGGATCGGGATGACCGCGTCCTGCACCTTGACTGCGAGCATCGTATCTCCGCTCGCCGCGTTCAGGAGCCCTTGGCCCGGAACGCCGCGTATCGCGCCTTGGTTTCTTCGTTCGGCGGATAGAGGCCGGGGAGCTTCGCGCCCTGCATCACCTCGTCCATCGCCCAGTTCTCGAACGCTTCCTGCTCGATCGCTTCCTTCACGACCGCCTCCAGCATCGCCTTGGGAATGCAGACCGCACCGTCATTGTCGGCGACGATCACGTCGCCCGGAAAAACGGCGACGCCGCCGCAGCCGATCGGCTCCTGCCAGTTCACGAAGGTCAGCCCCGCGACCGACGCGGGCGCGGCCACTGCCGAGCACCAGACCGGGAGCCTGGAGCGCACGACGCCGTCGGCGTCGCGCACCGCGCCGTCGGTGACGAGGCCAGCGACCTTGCGCACGTTCATGCGCGCGCACAGGATGTCGCCGAAAATTCCGGCTTCCGTGATCCCCATCGCATCCGCGACGCAGACGCAGCCTTCCGGCATCTCTTCGATGGCGCCGCGCGTCGAGCGCGGGCTCGCCCACGACTCCGGAGTTGCCAGGTCCTCACGCGCCGGCACGAAGCGCAACGTAAAAGCCTCGCCGACGACGCGGCCATGCTGCGGCGTGTTCATCAGTTGCGAGATCGGCTTCGGCCCCGCCATGAAGCTGCTGCGTACGCCTTTCTTGAGGAGGACGGTGGTGAGCGTTGCCGCGGAGATATGCGCGAGCTTGCCGCGCAGGTCGGAATTCAAAGACATGGATTGCCCGGTGCTGGAGACTTGAAAGCGGCCATTGTAGCGGCCGCCTCAGCGGCTGTCGCCTTCCTCATGCATCATTTCGAGGAAGACGGCCTGCCGCCCGGTCTCGCGCATGGCGCAGTAGCTGGCGATGGGAATGATGATCGATCCCTGCGGCTGCATCACCCGGTAGAAGCCGCATTTTTTGTCCGAAAGGTCGATCCAGACTCGCTGGAGATTGCGCAGTTCGCGGCGCTGATCGGGCGCGAGCTCCGCCATCATCTGCCGGTAGGTCGCATTCAGCCGCTCGTCCCAGACGAGGTATTCGCGCTTGCTGCAATTGGCCATGCCGTAGGTCGAGGGGTCTTCGCTCTTGTCGAGGCAGGCATCGGCGATGACGCCCACGCACGTCTCGCGCTCCTCGCCCGCGGCTGCCTTTTCGTCGAGGCAACGCTGGATTGCTGCGCGATCCTCGGCCGTCGCGTCGTCGCCCGCGCGGGCTTCACCCGCGAGGGTTAGCGCGATCAAGCTCAAGCAGACCGTATAAGTGCGTCGCATGACGGCACTTTCCCTGAAGTCCCGCGCGCCATAGCATCCGCCCTCCCGCATCCGGGTCAAGTCAGCAGAAACACCCATGCCGATCATCAAGGCCGGCCCCTACGACGTGGATTATGCGGAGGCTGGCCATGACTCCGCCGTCCTGCTCCTGCATTCGTCCGCGGCCGGCAACCGGCAGTGGCGCAAGCTCGTGGAAGAGCGGTCGGGCAAAAACCGCATGATCGCCGCGAACCTCTTCGGCTACGGCAAGACTTCGGCCTGGCCGGGCGAGCGGCCGATGACGCTCGACGATCAGGCCAATCTCGTTCTCGCGCTCGCGCACTTTCTGCCCGAACGCTTCACCCTTGTCGGACACTCACTCGGCGCCGCCGTTGCACTACAGGCCGCCACGCGCCTTCAGGCGCGGCTGAACGCGCTTGTGCTGTACGAACCGATCCCGTTCTATCTCCTGCGCCGACACAACGAGACGGAGGCATTCGCGGAGATCGACGAGGTGCGCTCGGATGTCGTCGCGGCGGCAAAGCGCGGCGACTGGGAGAGCGCCGCGCGGCGATTCATCGACTATTGGGGCGGGCATGGCGCCTGGGATGCGACCAATGACGAGCGCAGGGCGCCTATCATCTCCATGCTGCCCGCCAACATTCCGGAATGGGAGATGATGTTCGGCGACGGTCCGGCACTCGAGACATTTAAAGTCATCGACGCACCTGTGCACGTGATCTACGCCGCCAACACGCGCCTTTCGACGCGCACGCTCGTCGAATTGCTGCGTCACGAATATCCGCGGTGGCATTTTCACGAGATTGAATCCGGCGGCCACACCGCGCCGATCTCGCGGCCCGGTCTGGTCAACCCGGTGATCGCGGGCGTGCTGGACGGCTCCGCATGACAAGCAATCCCGTACAGGCTTGGCTCGAAGCGGAAGGCGCGCGCTACACGGACACCACTTGTTTCTTTAATGCATTCGTCGCGGTGTTGGTGCGCGCGGGCATCGACCTGTCGCGCGCGACCACGGGCATTCAGGTGCTGCACCCGCAGGTCGACTCCCTGAGCTGTCTCTGGCGGCCGAACAAACCGATCTTCGAACGGCGGTTCCGGCTCGAAGGCGGTGGCGCCCAACAGCTTCAGAACAGTCCGATGCCGATCGTCTATGGCGGAAAGGAATTTCGCTGCCGGCTCGACACCCCGCCCGAACCGGCTGAATTCCCAATTCTTACCGAACTGCGCGCCGAGGGGCATACCGACTACCTGGGCCTTCCCCTCCCTTTTTCTGACGGCACTTGGAAGGCGGTCACCTACTGCACACGCGCGCCGGGCGGATTTTCTGACAGGCACATCGAACTGCTGCGTAGCGTCGTTTCCACCTTCGCCCGCGCGCTTGAGATTCAAACCCTGCGGCGGACGTCGCTGACGCTGCTCGAAACCTATGTCGGGCAGATTGCCGGGCGGCGTGTTCTCGACGGCGTGATCAAGCGCGGTATGAGCGAAAACATCCGCGCCATCATCTGGATGTGCGACATGCGCGGCTTTACTGACCTGTCGGAGCGCCTATCCGGCCCGGAATTGGTCGACCACATCAATGCATATTTCGGCGTGATGACCGAGGCCGTCGGCCGACACGGCGGCGAGGTCCTGAAATTCATCGGCGATGCCATGCTCGCGATCTTCACGCTCGATGGCGGCCCGGATCGTTCCGCCGCCAGCCGCGCGCTGCAAGCCGCCCGCGACGCCAGCAGTCTCACCGCGGAGCGCAATCGCGAGCGGACGCAAACGGGCCAGCCCGAAATCCGCTACGGCATCGCCTTGCATGTCGGCGAGGTGCTTTACGGTAATATCGGCGGCGCAGACCGGCTCGACTTCACCGTGATCGGCCGGGCGGTCAATCTCGTGACTCGTATTGAGTCACTGAGCAAATCGACCGGCCGTGACGTTCTCTTGTCGGCCGACTTCGCCAGAATTTGTGGCGAGCCGGTCGAGCTGGTCGGCACCTTTCCGCTGAAAGGAATCGACCGCGATCAGCAAGTTTATGCACCGACCTGAGGTCCTTAAGCCGTCTTCCCGAAAATCTCCCGCCCGATCAGGAGCCGCCGGATTTCACTCGTGCCGACGCCGGACTGCTTTGGCTTCTCCCCGGCCGATCGGGCCCCGATGCGTGACGCGCGCCTCAGCCCTCGCGCGCAACTTGCCGACGATGCCGGTCGGAAAGAAATAGACGCTCAGCACGAACAGGATGCCGAGCCAGAACAGCCAGCGATCGGCCGACAGCAGCGAAGATACGATAGGGATGCCGGCGGCCGCCTCGCCCAGTTGTCCCAGGACCGCCTGAAGATAGTTCTCCGCGATGATCATGAGCGTCGCGCCGATGACGGCACCATACAACGTACCCATTCCGCCGATCACGACCATCAACAGGACGTCGATCATGATCGCGAAGGAAAGCGTCGTGTCGGGACCGGTGTAACGGAGCCACAATGCCAGCAGGACGCCGGCAAGCGCCGCCATGACCGCCGAGACGACGCTCGCGATCGAGCGATAGACCACGACCGGGTAGCCGAGCGCCTCGGCGCGGAAGTCGTTTTCACGGATCGCCTGCAGCACCCGTCCGAACGGCGAGTTGACGATCCGCAGCAGGACGAGGAATCCGGCGAGCGCTCCGAAGAAGACGATGTAATAGGTGATGATGCGGCCGGTCAGGAAGGCGCCGAAGGCGGCGCCCTCAAACGGGCGGAACGACGGCCGCAGGATTTCGGGCACGCGATAGCTGAGCCCGTCCTCGCCGCCGGTGAATCCGGAAAGCTGCGAAGCGAGCACGGCGAACGCCGTCGCCACCGCGAGCGTGATCATGGCGAAGAAGATCGCACGCACCCGCAGCGAGAACAGGCCGATGACCAGCGCAAGCGCCCCGGCGACGAGCACGGCGGCCAGCGTCCCGAGCGCCACCGCGTGCCAGCTCGGCCCAAGCCGCGCCAGCGCGATCGCGATGCCGTAGCCGCCGATCCCGAAGAACATCGTGTGCGCGAACGAGACAATGCCGGTGTAGCCGAGCAGCAGATCGTAGGAGGCGGCGAGCAGCACGAACACGCAGATCTTGGCCGCGACATTCAGCGGCTGCGCGCCCGGAAACAGGAACGGCGCCAGGGCAAGTGCAAACAGCGCGACCAGAAGGATCACCGCGAGCGGCCGCGAGCGCGGAAAATCGGCGGAAAGCATGCGCCCCAGCATGGCGCGGCCTCAGGTCCGGACCACGGGATAGAGCCCCTGCGGCCGCCACAACAGGATTGCGAGCATGAGCGCAATATTCGAGACGAGCGCGACCTTCGGTTCGAGGAACGCCGTGTAGTT
>JAICQA010000327.1 GCA_025929595.1 Xanthobacteraceae bacterium | reverse complement strand
CGCCACGCGCTGGAAATAGGCGGTGTAGTCCTGCGACGTGAATGCGTTCTCCTGGCCGCCGATCTCCGCGAGCACCTTCGAGAAGCGTCCGCTCGGATTCTTCTTCGTCCCCTTGAACATCAGATGCTCAAGGAAATGCGCGATGCCTGTCTTGCCTGCTTCCTCGTCGGCCGAACCGACGCGGTACCAGACCATGTGCGTGACCACCGGGGTGCGCCGGTCGGGGATGACGACCACTTCCATTCCGTTCTTGAGCTTGAAATGGGAGATATCGGGGCCGGCGATCGCTTCCGCGATGCGCGGCGTGGCCAGCGCTGCCGAACCGGCAACGGCCACAGCGGCAAGTGTGCTCATCATTCGCCTTGGCGTCAGAAACAATTCACTGCTCCAGGATTGGATCGCTCGCAATGTGCGCGTCCGGCGTCCGGCCCGTGAGTCGCGCAAGCCGCATGCCGCATAGGAAGGCGCACGACAACTTACTTGTCGTGGCCCGGACCGCGTTCAAACGGATCGCGTTTTGTCGGCTCAGGCCGCTCGGTGACGATGCCATAGGGCGCGTCGGTCGACGGGGTACGCAGGCCCGGCGGCGGCTCGGTCAGGCTTTGGCGTTCGGGCTCGCCCGAGAACACAACCCGCTCTTCCTTCTTCATGTTCCAGCCCTTGAAGCCGAGCTCCGTGGGCGTGAGACGGCCGGTGTCGGGCGTATGGGGGCCGGGCTGGGCGGGACCACGGGTTGCGCGACGTGTGCCACGCTTCATCTCGTCGGGGCTCAGGCGGACGCCGTCGTAAAAGCGCTCGTCCGTATATTGCTCGTCTTCCGACTTCTTGCGCGCGGCGCGGCGGCCGGCGTCATGGTCTGTCGGCCAGTCCGGATTAAGAGCCTTCATGTCGTCCGCGCTGCGCGGCGCGACGAGCGCGGAGGACGGCGGGACGACGAGCGGGGCGCGCTCGCGATAGGTGATGGGGTCCTTCGGAATTTCGATCAGTCCGATCCCATCCAAGAACTTTTGCATCGCGGTCGCGCCCTCTTGCTGCGCGACAGCGGGCGCGGCGGCGGCAACAGAGATTGCGAGGACAAGCGGAAAGACGCCTCGCGAGGCGCGCGGGTGATGCCGATTCGACATGGTCAGGCCGTCCCTACCGTACGCGCCGGGCGCAAACCCGGCCAAACCCCGCCTGTCAGGTCGAGCCCGATGGCGGCGATTTCGTGACGCTCCCCTTCACAGCATCGTACAGGAGGCCGAGGACCCCGGCAACGATGGCAATGTCGGCAAGGTTAAAGACGTACCAGTAGTATCCAAGAGCGTGCAGAGACACGAAGTCGATCACTGCCCCGTGCAGAATGCGGTCAATCGCATTGCCGACCGCGCCCGCAATGAGGAGGCCGAGGGAGACCGCAACCACCCGGCTTTCGGCCCGCATCAGCCAAAAGACGAAGAGGACCGCGGCACCCAGCTTCACGGCCACAAGGAACCAGCGGCCGAAATCTCCGTCCTGCTGGAACAGGCCGTAGCTGATGCCACGGTTGTAGGTCAGCGCGAGGTCCATGAATGGCGTGACGATCCGCCGCTCGCCGAGCTCGAGTTCCAGCCCATAGAGCACGAAGAACTTCGTGATCTGGTCGAGGAGCAGAATCACGGCGGCGAGCGTCAGACCGAATCGAACGGTTTCACGCGATGCGGCCATCGCAATGCTACTCGGCCGCGCGGCGAGCGGCGTGAAACTCGCGCAGCGCCTTGGCGTCGCGCGGCGTCACGTCGGGATATTCGGAATCGCTGCCGACGAGCGGCGAGATTTTCCAGGAGCGCGCGCACTTCTTACCTTCGGCGCGTTTGGGGAGGACGGCCACGCCCTTCACTTCGTCCAGCCTGAACGCCTCGGCTGGCCCCTCGACCGCCTCTAGCTTCGCATCGGACGTGATGCAGACTTCGGCGAGGTCGATGTCCTGGACCGCGTCGCGCAACGCGCCGTCTGAGACGTAGATCACAGGCGCGGCCTCGAGCGACGCGCCGATACGCTTCGCGACGCGCTCAACCTCGAGCGCGCCGGTGACGACACGGCGGACGGTGCGGACCTTGCGCCATTTCTCCGCGAGGGCGTCGTTGCGCCACTCGCGCGGCGTTTCGGGCCACAGTTCAAGATGCACCGAGCCGTCCTCGGACGGGAAGCGCGAGAGCCATACTTCCTCCGCTGTGAACGAGAGGATCGGCGCGATCCACGTCACGAGCGACGCGAAAACCCGGTCAAGCACCGTCAGACAGGCCTTGCGCGTCACCGACGAGATCGGGTCGCAATAGAGCGCGTCCTTGCGGATGTCGAAATAGAAGGCCGAGAGGTCGCTCGTCATGAAGGTGTTGAGCGCGGTGAAGACGCGCTTGTAGTCGAACGCCGCATAGTTCTTGCGCACCTCTTCATCCAGCTCGGACAGGCGATGCAGGATGAAGCGCTCCAGCTCCGGCATCTGCGCGAAAGCCACGCGATCCGACTCATGGAAATGATGCAGGCTGCCAAGCAGCCAGCGCAGCGTGTTCCGGAGCTTGCGGTAGGTATCGACGGTCGTCTTGAGAATTTCCGCACCGAGCCGCAGATCGTCGGAATAATCAGCAGCGGCAACCCACAGGCGCAGAATGTCGGCGCCGCTGTTCTTGATCACTTCCTGCGGCGATACGACGTTGCCGACCGATTTGGACATCGGACGACCATTCTCGTCGAGCACGAAACCGTGCGTCAGCACCACGTCGAATGGCGGACGGCCGCGCGTGCCGCAGGACTCCAGGAGCGACGAATGAAACCAGCCGCGATGCTGGTCGGAGCCTTCGAGATACATGACCACTTCATTGCCGCCGTCGCGCTTGCGGCGGATGCCGGTGAGCGCCGCGAAATTCTTCGGGTCTTCGAGGACGAAGGCGTGCG
The DNA here is from genome assembly GCA_025929595.1 of Xanthobacteraceae bacterium. Taxonomy (GTDB): domain Bacteria; phylum Pseudomonadota; class Alphaproteobacteria; order Rhizobiales; family Xanthobacteraceae; genus JAUSIF01. The sequence goes on along the minus strand of JAICQA010000327.1, from coordinate 360 downwards.
TGGAGCCGGAGTCGAACCAGACATCGAGAATGTCGTTCACTTTCTCGTAGTCGGCGGGCTTGTAGTCGGGCGCGAGGAAGCGACCGCCGTCCTTTTCCGCGAACCAGGCATCGGCGCCCTCCTTCTTGAAGGCTTCGACGATGCGGGCGTTGACCTTCTCGTCCTTCAGGACCTCGCCGCTCTCTTTATTCACGAACACGGCGATCGGCACGCCCCAGGCGCGCTGGCGCGAGATCACCCAGTCGGGGCGGTTCTCGATCATGCCGTTGATGCGGTTCTCGCCCTGCGGCGGCACCCACTTCACGGTCTTGATGCCGTCGAGGCTGCGTTTGCGCAGCGTATCGCCCGGCCCCGCGATGT
>JAICQA010000237.1 GCA_025929595.1 Xanthobacteraceae bacterium | reverse complement strand
GGTTTTCGGCCCCTATTGCACTTGGAAAACGTGGTGTTGGCCCACCCGCCGCGGGGGCTCGCCGTGGGCGCGCGCGACGATGCGGTTGAGCCAGTCGAGCGAGGGGGCCGAGGCCTCGAACCGCATGACGGTGCGAAAATAATAAGAGGAGGGATCGACCTTGTCGCCGCGCGCGATGGCCGCCAGCACGTCCGCCGGTCCATGCCGCAGGCCGTCGCTGCGCACGAGCACGCGGTGGCCGTCGTCCGTCTCGATCACGTAGCGAGCCTGGACGTCGGTGACACCATCGCTGCGGATGATCTGCCAGTCGGCGCCGCCCGTCAGCAGCTTGCCGTTGAGCCGGCCGCTCACGCGGCCGCCGAGAATTTCGATGGTGCGCCGGCCGCCATATGGCGTCGTGCCGGCATCGACGATTTCGCCGAGATCGGCGTGAACATGAAAGATCGGTTGACTGGAAATCATTCGTCGTGCATCCGCCGTTCGTTGCCGGATTTGGATGCGACAAATTCGTCCAAAGCGCCAGCGTCATTCCATGGGCCGACGCCCATAAACCCACTACAGCAAAGGGCTCGGCATCGTTCAAGCGGAGGACGGTTTCTCTGCTTGCTCGAAAAACGAGATGTGGGAAGCGTCCCTGCGCGCCTCCCACATTTGAAATGGGAGGGAATCTGGTTGACGCCAAAGGGCGTCTCTGGTTGTAAAACAGAGTCTTATCCAGCTATGGCGCGGACAGGATCGCGCGCAGAGCGGACTCAATCCAATTCCCGGGGGGAGTAGAGAATGCGCGGCAATTACCTGTTCACGAGCGAATCCGTTTCGGAAGGCCACCCGGACAAAGTCTGCGATCGGATCTCCGACGCGATCGTCGATCAGTTTCTCGGCGCCGATCCGATGGCGAAGGTCGCGTGCGAAACGCTCGTCACGACCAACCTGATCGTGCTCGCCGGCGAAGTTCGCATGTCGAAGAAAGCCGCCGGCCCGAAAGAGATCATGAGCAAGACCGGCAAGGTCAACAAGAAGCTTGCCGAGAAGCTCGCGCGCGAGGCGGTGAAGGATATCGGTTACGCGCAGAAGGGCTTCCACTGGAAGAAGGCCAAGGTGCAGGTCCATTTGCACGGCCAGTCCGCCGACATAGCGCAGGGCGTCGAAGCCGCCGGCAACAAGGACGAAGGCGCGGGCGACCAGGGCATCATGTTCGGCTATGCCACGAACGAGACACCCGAGTTGATGCCGGCGCCAATCCAGTACTCACATAACGTTCTGAATCTGATGGCCGAGGCGCGCCATTCCGGCAAGCAGCCGCTGCTCGAGCCCGACGCGAAGAGCCAGTTCACGCTGCAATACGAGAACGGCAAGCCGGTGCGCTGCACGGCGGTCGTCATCTCGACGCAGCACAAGGAAAAGGACGGCAAGCGCGTTCTGGAGTCCGGCGACATCAAGGAAATCGTGCGCCCGTTCGTGAAGAAGGTGCTGCCCGAGGGCTGGATGCCGCCGGAGGAGCACTTCTACGTCAACCCGACCGGCCGCTTCGTCATCGGCGGCCCGGACGGCGATAGCGGCCTCACCGGCCGCAAGATCATCGTCGATACCTACGGCGGCGCGGCTCCGCATGGCGGCGGCGCGTTCTCCGGCAAGGACCCGTCGAAGGTCGACCGCTCGGCCGCTTATGCCGCGCGCTATCTCGCGAAGAACGTGGTCGCGGCCGGACTCGCCGACCGCTGCACGATCCAGCTTTCCTACGCGATCGGCGTTGCGCATCCGCTGTCGGTCTATGTGAACACCGACGGCACGGGGAAGGTCGACGAGCAGAAGCTCTCGGACGTGCTGCAGCAGCTCGTGAACCTGACGCCGCGCGGCATCCGCACGCATCTCGGCCTCAACAAGCCGATCTATGAGCGCACCGCGGCCTACGGCCATTTCGGCCGTGCGGCGGAAAAGGACGGCGGCTTCTCCTGGGAGAAGACCGACCTCGTCGATCAGCTCAAGCGCGCGTTCTGATCGCGAACGCGACCTCGCATTACGCCCGCTCCGAGCCATCGGGGCGGGCGTTTCTGTTTCCGGCCCCGATTGGCTTCGCAGGCCGCGAGCGGATAAAATCGGAGGAGATCAGGAGAACGCCATGCAGGTCGGAATCCGTTGCATGCTGATGCGCGGGGGGACGTCGAAGGGCGCCTATTTCCTCGCCGAGGATTTGCCGTCCGAGCCCGCGATCCGCGATCAGGTGCTGCTTGCCGCGATGGGCTCGCCCGATCCGCGCCAGATCGACGGCGTCGGCGGCGCGCATCCGCTCACGAGCAAAGTGGCGATCATCTCGCGCGCGACGGACCCCGGCATCGATATCGACTTTCTCTTTGCGCAGGTCGTCGTCGACAAGGCGCAGGTCCAGATGGACCAGAACTGCGGCAACATCCTCGCCGGCACCGCGCCCTTCGCGATCGAGCGCGGGCTTATAAAACCGACCGGCGATGTCACCAAGGTCGTCGTACGCACGATCAACACGGGCACCGTCGCCGAGCTCCTGATCGAGACGCCGAACGGGCGCGTGAACTACGAAGGCAAAGCGCGCATCGACGGCGTGCCGGGCACGCGCGCGCCGATCCCGATCAATTTCCTCGATGCGGCGGGCTCGGTCTGCGGCGCGCTGTTGCCGACCGGCAATGTCGTCGACGAGATCGACGGCGTGAAGGTCACGCTGATCGACAACGGTATGCCGGTGGTCGTGGTGCAGGCGAAGGCGCTCGGCAAGACGGGCTACGAGACGCCGAAGGAGTTGATGGCCGACACGGACTTCCGCGCGCGGCTCGAACTCATCCGTCTGCGCGCCGGCCCGCTGATGAAGCTCGGCGAAGTCAAGGAAAAAGTTATTCCGAAAATGTGTCTCGTCGCGCCGCCCAATGCGGGCGGCTCGCTCTGCACGCGCAGCTTCATTCCGCACCAGGCGCATGACGCGATCGGCGTGTTCGCGGCCGTCAGCGTCGGCACAGCCGCCGTCCTGCCCGGTTCGCCCGCTTATGAAGTGGCGAAGCTGCCGGAAGGCAAAATCAAAAATCTTTCCGTCGAACACCCGACCGGCGAGTTCACCGTGCGCATGGAAGTCGGCGGAACGGCGGAGAAGCCGGTCGTCGAGCGCGCGGGACTCTTGCGCACCGCACGGCTTCTGTTCGACGGACAAATCTTCGTGCCCGCGGCGGCGCTTGCCGCACCCGCCCGCAAGGCTGCTTAACCAGCTGTAATTACTGGAGAGTTTTCAATGAGCAAATCCGATAAGTGCGGCCTCGTGATCGTGGCGCACACCGGCGACTTCGTGTGGCGCGCGGGCGGCGCGATCGCGCTTTACGCGAGCCGCGGCTGGCACATGAAGATCGTGTGCCTCTCCTTCGGCGAGCGCGGCGAGAGCGCGAAGATGTGGCGCGAGTCGGGCATCACGCTGGAGAAAGTGAAGGCCGCGCGCTTGGCCGAAGCCGAAAAGGCCGCGAAGATTCTGGGCGGCGACATCGAGTTCTACGATCTCGGCGACTATCCGCTCAATGTGCCGCAGAACGCCTTCGACAAGCTCGTCGACCTCTATCGCCAACTGAAGCCGAAATTCGTGCTGACGCACCCGAAAGAGGACCCGTACAATTTCGATCACCCCTACGCCAATCGCATCGCGCAGGAAGCGCGCATCATCGCGCAGGCGCACGGCCACAAGCCGGGTGAAGGCGTGCTTGGTGCGCCGCCGGTGTTCATGTTCGAGCCGCACCAGCCCGAGCAATGCAATTTCCGCCCCGAGATGATCCTCGACATCAGCTCCGTGTTCGACCAGAAGCGCAAGGCGTTCGAGTGCCTCGCCGCGCAGGAGCACCTCTGGGAATATTACACGCGCGTCGCGCTCAACCGCGGCATCCAGGGTGCACGGAATTCCGACCATAAGGACATGAAGTACGGCGAAGCCTATCAGCGCGTGTTTCCGTCGGTCGGAGGAGAACTCGTATGAAGCCGGTCGTCGTCCGCAGGAACAACCGCACCGATGCCAGCGTCTGCGCGCGGCTCGCGAAGCTCGGCGTCGCCACCACGCACGAAGCCATGGGCCGGAGCGGCCTGATGCGCCCCTATCTACGCCCGATCTATCCGGGCGCGCAGATCGCCGGCCCGGCGGTCACGGTGCTGGCGCAGCCCGGCGACAACTGGATGATCCATGTCGCCGTCGAGCAGTGCCAGAAGGGCGACGTGATGGTCGTGGGCGTTACCACCGAAAACGACGACGGCATGTTCGGCGATTTGCTCGCGACGTCCCTCAAGGCGCGCGGCGTGATCGCGCTCGTGATCGACGCGGGCGTTCGCGATGTCGCGACACTTACCGAAATGAAATTCCCCGTCTGGTCGAAGGCGATTTCCGCGAAAGGCACCGTGAAAGCGACGCCGGGCTCGGTCAACGTGCCGATCGTCTGCGGCGGCGCGATCGTGAACCCCGGCGACTGCATCGTGGCCGACGACGACGGCATCTGTGTCGTGCCGCGTGCGCAGGCTGAAGCCGCGGCGAAGGCGGGCGAGCAGCGCGAGGCGAACGAAGGCGACAAGCGCGCGCAGCTCGCCTCGGGCGTGCTCGGCCTCGACCTCTACAAGATGCGCGAGCCGCTCGCGAAGGCGGGACTCACCTATGTCGATAGTCTCGACGATCTGAAGTAGCCAGCGCCGTTATTGCTTTTCT
>JAICQA010000439.1 GCA_025929595.1 Xanthobacteraceae bacterium | reverse complement strand
GCGTGCGCCATGAAATAGGCCGCGGCGAGGAAACCCGACACGATGAACGCGGTCGTGCGCGTGAACAGGCCGATCACGAGCAGAATGCCGCCGACGATCTCGATCGCCGCCGCCAGTCCCATCAGCGAGAACAACTCCGTTCCGCCCTCTCCCGTGGGCCAGCCGAAAAATTTCATCGTGCCGTGCGGGATCAGCAGGAGCCCCGCCATGATACGCAGAACGCTCAGGAAATGCGGCCGCTGACGATCCAGAAAATCTTCCATGACTTACTTTCCTTCCAGTTCATCCGACTTTGAAACAAACGCCGGCCCGCGTCGTTTTTGCTTCGACGAAGCGGGCCGGTGTGGTCACAACTGCGTGTGACATGCGCGCCATCTTCAGGCCGCATGTCTGACGCTGGCGTGTCCGCGTGCGCGCTCGATGCCGGCGATCACGGCCTTCTCGGCGACTTCCTCGCCGAAAATCGTGCCTTCGACGTGGACCACTTCGACATCGGTCATGCCCATGAAGCCGAGCATGTGCCGGAGATACGGTGTCACGAAGTCGATCGACTGCGCCTGTGTGTTGCAATACCGGCCGCCATGCGCCTGCACGAGGATCACGCGCTTGCCGGTGGCGAGACCGTGCGGCTGGCCCTTCTCGTCGTAACGGAAAGTGCGGCCGGCGCGTGCGACCTGGTCGATCCAGCTCTTGAGCGTGGACGGAATGGCGAAGTTGATCATTGCCACCGAAATCACCACCGTGTCGGCGGCGAGCAGTTCGTCGATGAGCGCGTCGGCATGCGCCACGCGCGCCCGCGCCTCGCCGTTGCGCTCGCCCTCCGGCGTGCCGAGCGCCTTCAGATAATCGGCGTCGATATGGAACGGCTTCTCGCGGCCGAGGTCCCGTTCGACGGTTTCCGCGCCGGGATGCGCCTGTCGCAGTTCGGCAATGGCGTGGTCGGCCACGCGGGTCGAATAGGAGGCGTCGCCGCGTGGGCTGGACTTGAGGTATAGAATCTTGGTCATGGTCGTTCTCCGGCTGTCCGTAACGCGCTTGGGTTGGCCACCCCCTTGCGCTATGGTACCGATCGGTACCATATAGGTACTGACCGGTAACACCCATGTCAAGCCCCTCAGGAAGCTGATGTCCGCCCCCTCAATCCAAGCCACCCGGCAGGCCCCGCCCCGCGAGCGCATCCTCGCCGCGGCGAGCGCGCTGTTTTATCGGCATGGCATCCGGGCCGTGGGCGTCGAGGCCATCGCCGAGGCCGCCGGCACCAACAAGATGACGCTCTATCGGCACTTCTCGTCGAAGGACGAGCTGGTGGCCGAGTATCTCCGGCGGCTGGCCGCCGAGAGCGACGCGGTCTGGCAGGAGATCGAGCGAAAACATCCCGGCAAGCCAGCGGCCCAGCTCGATGCATGGATCGAATCCATGGCCGGTCACATTGCCGATACCAACGAGCGCGGCTGTGCATTGGCCAACGCCGCAATCGAGCTGCCCGAGAAGGACCACCCTGCCCGGCCGGTGATCGAGGCATTCAAGAAGGGCCAGCGCGACAAGCTCGCGGCACTGGCGCGCGCGGCCGGTCTCGCTCAGCCGGAACTCGTCGCCGATGAGCTGTTTCTGCTGCTTGAGGGTGCCCGGGTCTCCACGCAAAGCGTCGGCCACGGCGGACCGGGTTGCAGCTTCGTGCGCATGAGCCGCGCCATTATCGCCAACGACGCGTAACAGTCAGGCATTCTGCGCCGAATAAGGCTCAAGGCGCCGCACGGCCTAGTGACTTGCCCGCGACAGCGGCCGGCGCATAGCCTCAGGTAAGCAGGAGACAGTGATGCACGTCATTCGCCGCCGCGGCTGGGAATTGCCGGAAGGGCTGACAACGCCCGAGCATGTATTCTTTAATCGCCGCCAGTTCTTGGCTGGT
>JAICQA010000304.1 GCA_025929595.1 Xanthobacteraceae bacterium | reverse complement strand
TGCACGAGCGGACGAAACAATTCGCCGGCGCCCGGGATTTCGCTGACCTCGTAACCAAGCACCGCGCGCACGCGCTCGTTGATGTAGACGAGCGAGAGGTCGGTCAGATCGAACACATAGAGAATGTCGTGACTCGTTGCTGCAAGCCGTTCGAGAATATCCTTGTCGACCGCCGCCGGCACGTTGTGCTCACCCGAGTCCCGTGCCTCCGAGGCCCGTCCCGCGATCTGCAACCCGCCGCCCGGTGACACCATCGGCACCAGGTCGACGGTCCAGGTCGCCACGCGGCGATTGCGGCGGACGGGCAATTCGAACTGAACCGGCAAGCGGCTGGTTTCACATTCGCGCAGCCGTTCGAGCATCGGCCTTGCCACCAGATGCGGCAACGCCTGCCGCACGGTCATGCCTGGCTGAATGCGCGGACGACCGACCAGCGACGCGAACGAGTCGTTGAATGCTTCGAACTCGAACTCGCGGTTTGGATGGCGCGAGGCGATGAAGCAAAGTTCGTCGCGCGCAGCGGCGCGATCGGCGTCGAGCGCCGCACGGCGCTGCATCGGCGGAGCGGTTGAGATCGTTCCGTTGTGGACTTGGCCTTCCAAATGCACAGGTTGCATCGACATGGTCTATGCCGCCTTTTCCGCCGTTTACCGGCCTAAAATCGGGTCCAGCGGGTTCCGAAGCAGCTAACGGCCACGCAAAAAGTCGATTCAAAACAGGAAAGAATTCTCTGTGACGCGCAACGTCTGCTTGCGTGGGCGCGAACCGGACAAGCGGCGCGCCGTTTCTCGCGCGACTGTGAATACATGCCTCTTGTCTCGAAATTTTTTCGAGACGCGCCAGACGGTTTCTCATAGCAGGCATGCGCCCGCCACAAGCTCAGTTTTATTCAATCCGGCCGCGATTCCTCAGGTCATCAACCGATGGAAACGGGCTTGCGCCGCACGTTGAATGCGGCATCCAAAACAAATCAGCGGAGGCGGCCATGCGGTTGCCAATCCTGCGCACTTTGATTCTGGCACTCGTACTCACGGCAACGCCGGCTTCGCTGTCGGTCGGCTTCCTGACTCCGCCATCGAGCGGATACCTCGTGCTGGCAATGAGCGATGTCATCGCCTGCGATCCGCCAGGCAGCACGCCGCACGAAGCCGAGCAGGCTTATCGGCAAGTGGGCTTTCCCGGCGAAGACTCGGCGCTCCTTTGGCGCGCCGATATCTACGATCTGACCGAGTGTCTCCGCATGAAGGCGGAAGCGATCTGATCCGCGTCGCCGCGCCCCGGCCCTTCCCGGCTTTCTTGTCCGAAGCTCCGGACTTTCCCCGATAGCGCGGGAAACGCCGTCGTGGGGAGATGCCTGACAAGAGGAGCTTTGAACATGACCCATGTTGCGCGCTTCACTGTGCTCACCTCCGTCATTGCTTTCGCGCTGACCGTCGTCGCGGAGCGCTCGGCGTTTTCGCAGACCGCACCCAAATCCACAGCAGTGCCGGCAACTGGAGAAAGTGCCACGGCGCCCTGGCCGCGCACGATCGCGCGCGACGGCTACGACATCCTGATCTATCAGCCGCAGGTCGATCGCTGGGAAGGCGACAACCTCGAAGCGCGCTCAGCCGTTTCGATTGCGAAGGAGGCATCGCCGGTGCCGGCGCTTGGGGTCGTGTGGTTCAGCGCACGCACGAGCGTCGATCGCGGCAACGGGATGGTCGCGCTTGAAAATGTCAATGTCGACAAGGTGAACTTTCCGTCCTCGCCTGCGGAAGCCGACGAGTACCTGGCCGCGATCCGCGAGCATTTGCCCACCGGGGCCCGCACCATCTCGCTGGCGCGCCTCAAGGCCCAGCTCGCGATCGGCGACGCGGAAAAGGCGGCCGCGAAGGCCGTCGCGGTGAAGAACGATCCGCCGCGCATCATCTACAGCAGCATGCCCGCGATGCTGGTGCTGATCGACGAACAACCGGCGCTGCGTCCCGTCTCCGGCAGCAAGCTCCTGCGCGCGATTAACACGCGCGCACTCGTCCTGCTCGACGAGTCCAAGGGCGAATATTACCTGCGCGCGCTGGGCCGCTGGATGCAGGCGGCGGCGGTCGAGGGGCCGTGGACGCTGGTGAAAACCACGCCAGCCGCGCTCGACGCCGCGCTCAAAAGCGTGGGCAGGGAGGTGAACCTCCTCGATGAGCCCGGCGCCGACATCGCCGAGGCCGTCAAGCAAGGCATCGTGCCGACATTCCATGTGAGCCTCACACCAGCGGAGCTGCTGCAATCGTCCGGACAGGCCGAATACGCGCCGATCCCCGGCACGGACCTGCTCTATGTGCACAACATGTCGAGCAACGTGCTGATCGATACGGCGTCGCAGGATTACTACGTCCTCATTTCAGGCCGCTGGTTCCGCACCAAATCGCTGGCCGACGGGCCGTGGGAATTCGTCGCGAATGACAAGCTGCCGGCGGACTTCGCGAAGATCCCCAACAACCATCCCAAGGGCGAAGTGCTGGCCTCGGTGAGCGGCACCCCGCAGGCTGAGGAGTCGCTGATCGACAACCAGATTCCGCAGACGGCGGCAGTCGACCGCAAGAAGGCGTCACTCAAAGTCACCTATGACGGCGAGCCGCAATGGAAACCGATCGACAGCACGTCGCTGCGCTACGCCGCCAACACACCGACGCCGGTGATCCATGCCGGGAACGGCCGCTACTATGCGGTCGACAACGGCGTGTGGTTCGTGGCGAATACGCCGAACGGGCCCTGGACGGTGGCCGACGACATTCCGGCGGAAATCTATTCGATTCCGGCGACATCGCCGCTGCACAACGTTTCCTATGTGCGCGTTTACGGTTCGACGCCCGACTATGTCTATGTCGGCTACACGCCGGGCTATTACGGCACGGTCATCGCCCCGGACGGCGTCGTCTATTACGGCACCGGCTACTACTACCCGGGCTGGACCGGCGCGTACTGGTATCCGTGGCTGCCGACCTACGGCTTCGGCGCCGGGTTCGTGTGGGGCGCGGCGACGGGCTTCGCGATTGCCGCCGCCACGGATGCGATCTGGCATGGCGGCCCGTGGCGTGACCACGACTGGAACATCAACACCGAGTTCAATTTCAACCGCAACGACGTCTACAACCGTTGGGACCGCGACACGGTGCGCGCCCGCATCGACGGGCGCGACGGCGAACGCTTCGACCATGCGCGCGATCGCATGGCCGACCGCGACGGAAAGCTCTCCGGCAAGGACATGAAGGAAGGCCGCGCCATCGGCGATCGTGACGCGCTGGCGGGCAAAGGCGGCATCAAGGATCGCGACATCGCCGGCAAAGGCGGTGCGAAGGGCGACGCAATCCGCGACAAGGCGCGCGACGCCAAGCTCGACAAGGGCAAAGCGGCCGGCAAGGCGAAGCAGGCTGCGAAAAACACAAAAGGCAATGCGCATCGCGACGCCCATAAGGATCTTTATGCAGGCATGGACGGCCACGTCTATCAGCGCGGCAAGGACGGCTGGCAGAAGCACGACGGCAAGCAATTCGCG
>JAICQA010000164.1 GCA_025929595.1 Xanthobacteraceae bacterium | reverse complement strand
TGGCGATGATGGATGCCGGCGTGCCGATCAAGGCGCCGGTGGCCGGCGTCGCCATGGGCCTGATCCTCGACGAGAAGACCGGGAAGTACGCGGTGCTGACCGACATTGCCGGCGCGGAAGATCACTACGGCGACATGGACTTCAAGGTCGCCGGCACCGCCAACGGCATTACCGCGCTGCAGATGGACATCAAGATCGCCGGCATCACCGAAGAGATCATGAAGGTGGCGCTGACGCAGGCCAAGGACGGCCGCCTGCACATTCTCGGCGAGATGGCGAAGGCCCTCACCGCGGCGCGGCCGGAGCTCGGCGAATACGCGCCGCGCATCGAAGTTATCAAGATCCCGGTCGACAAGATCCGCGACGTGATCGGCACCGGCGGCAAGGTGATCCGCGAGATCGTCGAGAAGACCGGCGCCAAGATCAACGTCGAGGACGACGGCACCGTGAAGGTGGCTTCGGCCGACGGCGAATCGATCCGCGCTGCGCTCAACTGGATCAAGACGCTCACCTCGGAGCCCGAGGTCGGCCGCATCTATGACGGCACCATCGTCAAGACCGTCGACTTCGGCGCCTTCGTCAACTTCTTCGGCCCGAAGGACGGCCTCGTTCACATCTCGCATCTCGCCAAGCAGCGCGTGAACAAGGTCACCGACGTGGTCAAGGAAGGCGACAAGGTGAAGGTCAAGCTGCTCGGCTTCGACGAGCGCGGCAAGGTGCGGCTCTCGATGAAGGCCGTCGACCAGCAGACCGGCGAGGATCTGGAAGGCAAGCAGAAGGCGGAAGCCGAAGCGGGCGCCGCCGAGTAATCCGCCTCCCCACAACGATCAGAGCGGCCTTCGGGCCGCTCTTTTTCTTTTCCGTCGCGCTGTTTATCCTGCGTGGTCCGCTTGGGGAATCCAGAGGATTTAATGGGCATTTCCGCGCGCGCCGGCTCGCATCTGTTGTCCGGCCTGCCTGAGCCGATCTCGACCGAACTGTTCGAGAAGGCGCGGGTCGTCCAGCTCGCCGCGGACAAGGTGCTGTTTCTCGAGGGCGACCCCGGCGATGGCTGCTACCGCGTCGAAGAAGGACTGCTCAAGGTCAGCTTCATTTCCTCGACCGGTGGCGAGCGCATTCTCGCGATCCTCGGACGTGGCGCGGTCGTCGGCGAACTCGCGATACTCGACGAGTTGCCGCGCTCGGCGTCGGTGACGGCGATCCGCGATTCGCAACTGCGATTCGTCAGCCGTCAGCAATTTTCCCTTGTTGCGAAAAGCCATCCGGAAATCTATCGGCACATCACGAGCTTGCTCGCGGCCCGGCTGCGCGACACCAATATGGCGGTCGCGGCGGCGAGCTTCCTGCCGCTCAAGGGACGGGTCGCGCGCGCATTGATCGATCTGGCCGACGCCTTCGGAGAGAACGTGGGGGGCAAACGCATCCTGATCCGCCAGAAGATCAGCCAGAGCGACGTGGCCGCGATGGCCGGCATCGCGCGCGAGAATGTCAGCCGCATCCTGAACGAATGGATTCGCGAAAAGCTCCTGAGCCGCGTCTCGGGTTATTATTGCCTCGAGAACAAGGCGGCGCTCGACAAGGCCGCCAAGCTCTAGCGCGCCCGCAGCAGGAAGTGCGTGCGCACGCGGCCGAGGTCGCGAACTTCCGTTTCCCCGCGTTCCTCGAACTCAAAGGCATCACCCGCCGCGCGGCGGAATGCGTCGCTGACATGGATGCGGCCGGCAATGCCGTGCGACTCCATGCGCGAGGCCACGTTCACGGCATCCCCCCACAGGTCATAGGAAATGCGCGTACCGCCGATCACGCCCGCAATCGCGGGGCCGGCGTGGATGCCAATGCGCAGGCGGAGTTTGTGCCCGCCGAGCGGCGGCAATGCCTGCGCGTGCCGCAACATGCCGAGCGCGAAATGGCCGACGGCGATGGCTCCGCTCTTCAGATCGCCCTGCAAACCGCCGGCCGCCATATAGGCATCGCCGATCGACTTGATCTTCTCGACGCCGCATTCCCGGCAGGCGTCGTCGAAGCTGCGCATCAGACGGTCGAGATAGGCAACGACGACTTCGGGCGGCTCCGCGTGCGCGGCCGACGTAAAGCCTTCCAGATCGGCGAAGAGGATCGTCGCGCCATCGATGCGGTCGGCGATGGGTTGATCGGGCGCGGCGCGCAGGCGGTCGGCGACCGCGGACGGCAGGACGACCGACAGCAACCCTTCGGCGCGTTTGGTCTGCCGTTCGAGATCATGTTCGGCGCGTTGCAGCAGAAACAGCGCGTAGAAGAGCATCACCGAGTTGATCGTGATGGCGTTGACCATCGACTGAACGGCCGTCCAGCGCGCGGTCGCCTCTGAAACGGCGCTGCCCTGCTGCGGCGCCACTTCGAACAGCATCAAGACGATCGCCGCGAAGGCGACGATCACGCCCACCGCAAACCGCCAGCGTTCGAGGCCGATCACAAACCAGATCAGGCCGGCGAGAACGAAATAGACCTGCACCTGCGCTTGCAGGCCGAACATGTAGGTGGCGGCGGAGGCGCTGGCCGCAAAGACGAGAATGAGCACGATCGCACCGGCATTGTCGCCGAAGCGGTGCATCCAGTGGATGAGCAAAGCGGCGACCGCAAACAATGCGGACACCCCCTGCGCCAGGAGGAATTCGTCCGAGCCATAGAACGACATCGAGACGACGCGCGATATGGAGTTCAGGGCGCTCGCGAGCGCGGCCACGTTCACGATCATCTGACGGCGCACGACCTTCGGGTCGCTGCTGACGATGCCTGCGGTAACGATACGGTCGAGCCAGCGAGGCAGCCGGAATCCGGCGGCACGTTCAACGCCGATCAGGTCGCGCAAATGAGCCACGGACGCTCCCAGCCGGACTGGATTCAGGGCCGCCGGGGCGCGACGAGGAAATACGTGCGCGCCTGACCGATGCCCCGGATTTCGGTTTCGCCGCGCTCCTCAAACACGAAGCTCGCGCCGGTGGCAAGACGATAGGCCTCGCTGACATGGATACGGTCCGGCGCGCCATATGATTCCATGCGGGACGCCATATTCACGGCATCGCCCCAGACGTCATAGGAGAAGCGCACGTCGCCGATGATCCCCGCGGTCGCGTTGCCGATATGGATTCCGATCCGGAGCTTGAGCCGCGTGTCGCCGAGCGGCGGACGGTTCGCCTGCGCTTCGAGCATGGCAAGCGCCAGGCGGCCGAGGGAAATTGCATCCGCTTCCTGCGCGCCCGCAAGACCGCCCGCGGCCATGTAGCAATCGCCGACCGACTTGATCTTCTCGACCCCATGCAGGGCGCAAAGATCGTCAAAACTGCGCACGAAATCGTCGAGATAGTCGATCACGCGCTCCGGCGGCAGGTCGTGGGCGGCGCGGGTGAAGCCGACCAGATCGGCAAAGAGGACGCTCAGATTATCGACCCGGTCGGCGATCTTCTGCTCACCGCCCGAGATCAGCCGGTCGGCGATGCGCGGCGGCAGGATCGTCTGCATCAGCGCGGAGGAGCGCGCATATTGCCGCTCAAGCTCCGCTTCGGTGCGATGCAGGGTCGTCAACGCATAGAGAATGACCAGCCCGTTGATGATGATCGCGTTGACCATGGCGTGGCTCGCGAGCACCTCGCGAAGCTGGCTGCCCTCGGGCAGCAGCAAGCCATCAGGCGGCGCGACATTGAGCGCCACCAGCAGCGCGATAAACGCGACGGCGAACCAGGCCAGGAACTGCCGCAGGTTCTCCATGCCGAACATGAACAGCATGACGCCGGCCAGCGTGAAATAGACCTGCAACTGGCTGTCACGGCCGAGCATCCAGATCGCGAACATGGTGCCGATGAAGATCAGCATCGCGAGCGCCGAAGCGGCGGCCGTCTCTCCGAACCGGTGCAGGCGCGTGACCAAGAGGGCGGCGACCGCGAAGACCGCGTTGTAAAGGTGAACCGGTACAAGCGTTGCCGGCTCGTAGAGCCAGTTGATCACCAGATGCGAGGCGGCGTTCGCGGCGCAGGCGAAGGCAACGATACCCGTGAAGCGCTGCCGCCGGACGACCTTGGGATCGGTGCTGATAATCCCGGCCGACACGATGCGTGCCAGCCAGTCGGGAAGCGGAAAACCACCCGGCCGTTCGGCATGAATGAGATCGCGCAGGCGTGTCACGCGAAAACCCCGTTAGGGAACGGTCCGATTCTAGCGAAAAACGACGATGTGTGCCGCGGCGCCTATTCTGCGGCTTTGGAGGCCTTGCCTTCCGAGTCCAGATCGTCGGGATGCGGCATCGAGATGACGTTGTATCCCGCGTCAACGTAATGGATCTCGCCGGTCACCCCCGCCGACAAGTCGGAAAGAAGATAGAGCGCCGAGCCGCCAATCTGCTCGATCGTTACGGATTTGCGCAGCGGCGAGTGCTGCTTCTGGAATGCGAACATGGCGCGCGCGTCGGAAATTCCCGCGCCCGCGAGCGTGCGCACGGGACCGGCGGAGATCGCGTTGACGCGAATGCCGGCAGGACCGAAGTCGGCGGCGAGATAACGCACGCTTGCCTCGAGCGCGGCTTTCGCGACGCCCATGACGTTGTAATTCGGCATGACGCGCGTGGAGCCCCCGAAGGTGAGCGTCACCATCGAACCACCCGCGCTCATCAGGGCGGCTGCGCGCCTGGCAGCCTCGGTGAAGGAGAACGCCGAAATCAGCATGGTGCGCGCGAAGTTCTCGCGCGTCGTGTCGGCGTAGCGCCCTTTCAGCTCGCTCTTGTCGGAGAAGGCGACGGCGTGAACCATGAAGTCGAGGCCGCCCCATTTGTCCCTGGCGGCGGCGAAGACCGCGTCGACGGTGTCGAGTTTTTCCACGTCGCAGGGCAGGCAAAACGCGGCCTTGACCGATTCCGCCAGCGGCTTCACGCGCTTGCCGAGCGCCTCGCCCTGATAGGTGAAGGCGAGCTCCGCCCCTTCATCGGCGAGTTTTTTGGCGATTCCCCAGGCGATTGAATGATTGTTGGCGACGCCGAATACAAGCCCGCGCTTGCCCCGCATGACGCTCATGGAACGCCGGCCTCCTGTTCACGCGTCCAGATGCTTGAACGCAAGCGTCGCGTTCGTCCCGCCGAAGCCGAACGAATTCGAAAGCACGCAGCCGAGCTTCACGTTGTCCTTGCGCTCGCGCACGATCGGCATGTCGGCAAAGGCGGGATCGAGCTCCTCAATGTTGGCGCTCTCGCAGATGAATCCGTTGTTCATCATCAGAAGTGAATAAACCGCCTCCTGCACGCCGGTCGCGCCGAGCGAATGACCCGTGAGCGACTTGGTGGCGGAGATCGGCGGGCATTTGTCGCCGGCGCCGAAGACCTCGCGGATCGCCTCGATTTCCTTGATGTCGCCGATCGGCGTCGAGGTGGCATGCGGGTTGATGTAATCGACCCTGGCCTTGACGCCGTCGAGCGCCATCTTCATGCAGCGGATCGCGCCCTCGCCGGAAGGCTGGACCATGTCGTGGCCGTCGGAGGTCGCGCCGTAGCCCGCGATCTCGCCGTAGATTTTCGCGCCGCGCGCCTTCGCGTGTTCGAGTTCTTCGACCACAAGCACGCCGGCGCCGCCCGCGATCACGAAGCCGTCGCGGTTTACGTCATAGGCGCGCGAGGCCTTGCCCGGCTTGTCGTTGTAGCCGGTGGACATGGCGCCCATGGCGTCGAACAGGACCGAGAGGGTCCAGTCCAGCTCCTCGCAGCCGCCTGCGAAAATAACATTCTGCTTGCCGGACTGCACAAGCTCGTAGGCGTTGCCGATGCAGTGATTGGACGTCGCGCAGGCCGACGAAATCGAATAGTTCACGCCCTTGATCTTGAACCAGGTGGCGAGCGTCGCCGACGCCGTAGAAGACATCGCCTTCGGAACCGCGAAGGGACCCACACGCTTCGGACCCTTCTCGCGCGTCGTGTCGGCCGCTTCGACGATGGTGCGGGTTGAAGGTCCGCCCGAGCCCATGATGATGCCGGTCTTCTCGTGGCTGATTTCTTTTTCCTCGAGCCCCGCGTCGCGGATCGCCTGATCCATCGCGACGTGATTCCAGCCCGTACCGCCGCCGTGGAAACGCATGGCGCGGCGATCGACCGTACCGCTCGGATCGAGCGTCGGCGCACCGTGGACCTGACAGCGGAAATTGAGTTTCGCGTAGTCGTCGGCGAACGAGATTCCACTTTTCGCTTCACGCAGGCTCGCAAGCACTTCCTGCGTGTTGTTGCCGATCGAGGATACGATCCCCATGCCT
>JAICQA010000231.1 GCA_025929595.1 Xanthobacteraceae bacterium | reverse complement strand
CGATAAAGATCGGCCGAGAGGCCGGCGGCGCTCGCAAAGCCGCCCATCAGCAGGAAAACGGGAACGGATGCGAGATCGGCGTTGGAGAAATTCGCCGCCACTTCGTTGCCGAAGATCGAAAGCGCCGGCGCAACGCCGACAAAGTACGCAAAGCCGGCGGCGCCGACGATCATCATGGCGAAGCCGATCGGCACATGCAGCACAATCAACGCGAACAGGCCGGCAAAGCCGAGCACCACGACGACGAGCGGGCTCATCGCGGCCTCACAAGGCGCTGGCTTCGGCTGCGTCGGCCTCGGAGCCGACGGGGGCGTAGCCGAGCGCGGTGCGCAGGTGCTTCGCCAGCACGAAGAGCTGAACGAGGAAGGCGAACGCGAGCAGCACGGTCACCACGGCCCAGAAGGGCGCAATCAACACAGGAATCTGCGCCAGCGTGCGGCCGTTTTCGGACAGCTCGCGCGTATAGACGGCGACCTGCCAGACGATGAGCGCGAGCACGATGGCGACGATCGCCGCCGCTAAAGCATCGATCACGGCAAGCAGACGGCGGTTCGGGAGGCCGCCGAAAACGCGAATTGTGATGTTGCGCTGCTCGGCGGTCACGACCGGAATGCAGCTCGCCGCGGCGAGATAGAAGATCACCGACGACACGTCGCTGAAACGGTCGATGGGCGCCAGAAACACCCAGCGCAGCACGACGTCGAGGACGACGACGCAGGCGTTGACGAACAGGACGAGCAGCCCCGCCGTTCCGATCACGCGCGTCGCGCGGCGAACAACGCCGTCGACGCGCGTCCAGGCATCCTGCACGACCCCGCCCCCGCCGCGGTCAGCGCGCTGCGCGCTTGCCGCCGCGGATTTCGCCGAGCGTTTTCTGGTATGCCGCCCAGAGCTTGTCGTTCTCGGGCGACTGCTTGCGCCAGTCGGCGATCACGCCTTCGACCGCCTTGTCCCAGCGCGCTTTTTCCTTGGCGTCCAGGGCGACGATCGTGTGCTTGGAATCCTTGGCGATCTTTTCCTTGTTCTGCGCGAGCGCGCCGTCGAAGCGCGTGCCCATGAGCCGCACGAGCGCCTCGCCGCTGTTCTTGTCGACGGCCGCCTTCGCCTTCGGCGGCAGGGATCTGTACTTCTCGGCATTCATCGCGATCATGATGGTCGCGGAGCCGAGCGGGATGTCGACGTGATGGAACGCAGACTGCACGATGCGGAAGCTGTTGACCGCGATCCAGTCTTTGAGCGTGCCGTCGACCACGCCGCGGCTGATGGCTTCCGCCACGTCGCGCACCGAAACGGTGCCGATGGGCGCGGCACCGAGCGCACGGATGATCGCCTGCTGTTCCGGCCCGCTCGACTGCAGGCGCAGGCCTTTGAGATCTTCGAGCTTGGTGACGGCGTCCTTCGTGTGCAGCGTGTTGGGTGGGTTCACGCATAGGCCCAGCACATGGAAGCCATCGTCCTTGTGGCCGCGCATTATGCCGGCCTGCGAAAGCGTCCAGTAGGCGAGCGAGGCTTCGAGCGAGTTCTCCGCCGCCGGCAGGCCGAACACGGAATCGTCCGGGAAGCGGCCGGGCGTCGTGGTCGGAATGATGAAGCTCATGTCGGCCACGCCGTCGGTCACCATCTTGAGCTGGGCGGACGGGTCGCGGCCGGCGGCGCCGAGCGTGCCGCCGGGGAAGATCTGCACTTTCACAAGGCCGCCGGAGTCCGCCTCGACCTGCTTGCCCCAGGTGGCGAAGACGCCTTCGGCGCCAGTGAACAGGCCGTTCGGCGGCAGGAAGGTCGCGATGCGGATCGTGATGGGGTCCTGCGCGGCGACGGGCGCGGACGCGAGCATGGTGCCGGCAAGCGCGAACGCGGATAGTGCGTGACTGACTTTCATGGCTGGCTCCTCCCTCGATCGTTACGTTTATTCGGCGGCTTTGGCGGACAACAGCGACGCGACGCGCGGATCGTCGCGCTCAACGACGTAGTTGCCGGAGTCGAAATTCACGACGGCGTCTTTTTCGTTGAAGGCGACGCCGGCCGGGTCCTTGCCCTGCGCGACCGCGTCGAGCTGGCGCTGGAGCAGGCGACGCAGCATCACGACACCCTGGTCGGTGGTGGCGAGATGCTCGTCGGAATGGAAGGTGATCGGCCCCTGCCCAACCTGCGCTTCGTAATCGCCGGGGAATTTCTGGTGCTCTTCCTCGGTGAGATCGGACCAGAGCTTGTTGTTCATCTTGGAGCGAATCTTGCCGAGATCGCCCGGATTCTTGACGCGGCCGGCGACATAGATGCGAAAGCTCGTATCGTCGATCGGCAGCACCCAGCCGATCGACTCGACGCGGCTATACTGCGCGACGCGCGGATTGGGCACGACGCGCAGCGTCGGCAGCGACGCCTCGGAAATGCGGAAGTGGAGCTTGCCGTCGTCGAGCTCGCGCACGGAAAGCGTCTTCACGCCGGCGTCGGCATATTCCCACTTCACCTTCGGCATCAGGCCCATCTGCGCCACGAACTGCACACCGCTGAAGGAGCCGTGCAGCACCGGGACGTGGAAGGCGTCGGGGATGTTCTCGTAGTGCTGGAGCCAGTTGCAGGGGATGATCTGGCCGCCGCCACCGCCGATGCTGCTGTCGTCGGCTTCGACCGTCTCGCCCTCGTCCATCACGTCGAGACACTCGTAGCGCGGCAGGACGGGCTTTTTCTCAGGCGGCCCCATGTACGCGAAGATCAGGCCGTAGCGCTCCTCGACCGGATACCAGGGCTGACGCACGCGGTCGCGGTGCTGGCCGCCGCCGGGCTCGCAGGGCTGCTCCAGGCAATGGCCTTCGGTATCGAACAGCCAGCCGTGATAGCAGCAGCGAATGCCGCGCTCCTCGACGCGGCCGTAATAAAGTGTCGTGCCGCGGTGGCAGCAGCGCGACTCCACGAGGCCGGCACGGCCCTGCCCGTCGCGGAACAGGATCAAGTCCTCGCCGAGCGCGCGCACCTTGCGCGGCGTCGAGCCCGCGTCGGCCGCCATGCCGACCGGATGCCAGTAGCGGCGCAGCAGTTCGCCCATGGGCGTGCCGCGCGTCACTTCGGTGAGCGCGGCGTTATAGGTCCCGGGCTTCTTCGTATAGGCGGAGCCGGCATTGGCCTGGCTTTGGGCGGTGGTCATCGCTCACTCCCGTCACAGATCGAGCACGAGCCGCTCCGACTTCGCGCCGGAGCAGCAGATCATCATGGTGTTTCCCGCCGCGCGTTCTTCCTTGCTCAGGACCACGTCGCGATGGTCCGGAACCCCGGCGAGCACGCGGGTCTCGCAGGTGCCGCAGACGCCTTCGAGGCAGGAGCATGGAACGTCGAAGCCTTCGTCGAGCAGCGTCTGCAAGAGCGTATTGCCCGGCGGCACGGCCACCGTGCGGCCCGCGCGCGCAAGCTCGACAAGATAGCCCCCTGCAAGCGCCGGGGGATCGACCGGCGTGAAATGCTCGACATGGATGAAGGCGGGATCGCGGCCGGATGTTGCGCGCTCGAAGTCCTCGAGCATCGGCTTCGGGCCGCAGCAGTAAAGATGCGTGTCCTCTGGCGCGGCGGCGACGATCTGCGCGATATCGATACGGCAACCGCCAGGCTCGCGCGAATACGCGACGTGGAGGCGCGGGCCACAGCCGCGCAGGCGCTCGACAAAGCCGGCGCTCGCACGGTCGCGCGCGCAATAATGCAGCTCGAAGGGTCGCAGCTTATGGCCGAGACGTTCGACCATGGGCAGGAACGGCGTTATGCCGATCCCCCCGGCGATGAACACGGAATGACTCGCGTCTTCGCGCAGCTCGAAATTGTTGGCGGGTTCGGTGGATTCGATCAGGTCGCCGACGCGAATTTGATCGTGCAGCGCAATCGAGCCACCGCGGCTTTGCGGCTCGCGGTAGACGCCGATCTCGTAGCGCGAGCGGTCTTCGGGCGAGCCGATCAGGGAATAGCTGCGTTTGAGCTTGCCGGGGAGCGTGAGGTCGATATGGGCGCCGGGCGAGAACGGCGGCAGCGGCACGCCGCGCGGGTCGCGCAGCTCGATTGAACGGATGGCGTCCGTCTCCCAGGCCATCGCCTGCACCCTCAACGTCCGACTGCTTGCGGCCATCGGCATTCCGCCCTGCTTCTTTTGCGCCAGCCGGTCTGCGCCAGCCTTCAATTTCAGTTTGCTATCATTCCAAATTGACAAAGTCAATTAAGTACGCGGCCGGGGCCTGCTATGATCGCGCGCGGAATCGGGGAGTCGCATGGCGGAACCATTGCAAGAAATAAGGACGCGGCAGCGGGCTGGACGGCCCGAGAACAATGCTGCGCGCAACAGGAAGCCGCACGAGCGGCTCGTTTCCTACAAGGTCATCACGCTGGCAACGCTGGTGCGGCGCACCGCATCGATCGTTTATCGACGCAAGCTGCGGCTGTCGCAGGTCGAATGGTCGATCGTTGCGATCGTCGGCGAGCATGCGCCGCTATCGCTCAATGCGCTTGCCGACCGCATGGGGCTCGACAAGGGACAGTTGAGCCGCGGCGTCGCGGCGCTCGTGAAGCGCGGGTTGCTCAACCGCGGCCGCCGCCCCGCGCAACGCGGCATCGAGATCACGCTCACGCCGCGCGGGGCGCGAACCTACGACAAGCTGATCGAACTCGCGCTCAAACGAAACGAGGAAATGCTGGCGTCGGTATCCGAACGAAACCGGCAGGTGCTGTTCGATGCGCTCGACAGTCTCACCGGCGCGGCGCGAACGATGCTGAAGGAAGTGCAGGATTGATACCCGGCCCTTGCAAGCGTCGATTCAAT
>JAICQA010000001.1 GCA_025929595.1 Xanthobacteraceae bacterium | reverse complement strand
CTTGTCGGCGACTTCCGCCGGGATGCCGAACGAGGCGATGTACGACGCGATGCGAGTTTGTCGCTGTAATGGTGGGCAACAAATCCCCAACAGACAGCATGTGATCGGATCCATTAGCGTGCGCCCCTCTCTTTCAACTGCTCGCGCAGTTGCGTGTTTTCTTGCTGCACTCTCGACATCTCTTGCGCCATCGACATGTTGGCATTCCGCAGTCCTGCACCGGCGACCAGCGCCTTCAACTCGTCGAACTGCAGTTGCGTGGTTTCCTTCTGGTGCTGTTGTCGTTCTTCGATCAAGCGCACATCGCTCTTGATCTGGAACACGAAGAAGGCAATCACGATGACGGAGCCAATCACCGACAGCATGAACGGCAGCGGCACTGACGCCTTCGTCAAGTCGGTAAAGTCGGACAAGCGTCGTTGGCTTTCGCGTGGGGGTGACATCGCGTCAGGCGCCAACGGGATGGCCACTGAAGTCATCAGCGGTATCTCCCGATAAATGCCCGTGGCGGGCATGGGCAAGTTGTGTGCTCATGTTCGCAAGGGGCCGCATTCGATTCGCACTCGGGTGCGGTCCCGCTCCTGAAGAAGTCGACGTCCATTCGTCTCATTCCTCTACCGTCCTCTGCTCGGCGTCCGCGACCATCGTCCACGCGCGCCCGTAATTCCGCTCCCATGTGTCGGGATGGGGCTTGCCCGGTCGCCACGCGTCGAGATACTGATGCCATCCCTGACTCGGTTGATCCGCTTGCGGCAGGATTCTCGGCAACGTCCACAGCAGCAACCGCGCACAGACGCACGCGAACACGTCGTTGTGCTCGAGCATCGCGTGCTGCGCGGTCAGGCTGAGGCCGCGTGGATACCGCAAGCGATCGATCGCGTCGGTTAACAGGTCGCGCGTGTCGTCATGCGTCGCGACGCCCTTCATGCCGCCGTTCTTTTCGAATTGCCAGAAGCCGCGCGCCGGCCCTCCAGCATGTTGTCGCCGCGCCTCGAACTCTGACTCCTGGAGTCCAATCGCGAGCAGCATCGCCGTCGCCTGGAGCGATTGCATCCGCTCAGGCAACACCGCATACGCGGCCGGCACGATGAAGCGATGGACCACCGAGATCATCGGGTGCCGGTGACCTCTCGCGTCGCGATCGGCGCAATGCTGCCGTCGGCCGTCATGACCAGACCGAGCCCCTGCAGCGCGCGCGAGGCTTCCGTTGGATCCGCGGGCAGGGCCTCGACCGCCTGCTCGATCACGGAGGCGTTGCTGGTGCGTCGCTCCACTCGCTGGCGCGCGACTTCATTGCCGATGACTTTCGACAGCCGCCGCGCGAGGTATGTCTCCCGCGTGAGCGTCTCGCCGGTCGCGTTCAGCCGCGCCACGTCGGCGTCGATGTAGCGCAGTTCCAAGCTCGAAAAGATGATCGGGATCTCCATGCTCACTCCGCTGTCACGACAAAATCTGTTCCGCTGTCCGCGAAATCGAACCGATGCAGCGTGTAGGATTCGCTCCCGACGCTGAT
Source organism: Xanthobacteraceae bacterium (assembly GCA_025929595.1). Classification (GTDB taxonomy): domain Bacteria; phylum Pseudomonadota; class Alphaproteobacteria; order Rhizobiales; family Xanthobacteraceae; genus JAUSIF01. The sequence continues at coordinate 36,715 of JAICQA010000001.1, read as the reverse complement.
GGTCGACACGGTGCCGCCCGTCGCCCGTTGCGGCCCGATGTAACGGATGTAGACCACGCCAGGCGCACCGTTGCCGCCGAATCCGGTGCCGCCCGACCCTTCGTTGCCGCCGCCGCCGCCGGCCCCGTAGTTGGTGCCAGCCGTCGCGTCGGTGTCAGCGCTCGCCCCACTCCCGGCGCCCGTGCCGCCGACGGGCCCAGGGCCGCCGGTCCCGCCTTCTCGATTCGCCCCGCCCGCGCCCGCGCCGTAGACGACTGACGCCCCGGTGATGCTGTGCGCCGTGCCTTGGCCGCCGGTGCTCGTCGGCGCATTGGCGCCGTTCGCGCCATCACCCGCGCCGCCGCCCGAGCTATTCGAAGAGTTGCTGCCGCCGCCGGTGAAGGTGCCCGCACCGCCAACCGTTGGGCCATCCCCGCCGGTGCCACCGCCGCCGCCGCCGTTTGCGCCCGCGTTGCCCGCGCGCGCCGACGCGTCCGCGCCGCCGCCGGTGCCGCCCGCGCCGCCGCCGGCCGCAGAGGTGCCGTTGAACGACGACGTGCCGCCGTTGGTACGCCCGGTGCCGCCCGCCTGTCCGGCGCCCTCTCCCCCGACCGTGACCGTCGTGGACGAGCCAGGCTGCAGGACGGCTGACGCGCTCTGTACATCGGCGCCGCCGCCGCCGCCGACATTCGTCAGCCCGGTACCGCCGCCGCCGCCGCCGCCGACGACCAGCGATTCAATCGCGAGGGCCCGCGGCATCGACCGCCCGAACAGCACGGCGCTTTGCAGGCTACTCATCGTTGAAAGCCAACATCGTCAGCCGCACTTTCACGGTTTCGACGTAGTAGTCCGAGGCGTAGGTATCGCCGCCAGCGGTCGGATCGCGCTGGAGGACAAAGCGAATGCCATCCGCCACAGCTGGCGTACCGGCGATCGTGATGGCCGAGGACACCGGGCCCACCGCCTGAAACTTCGCGGTCAGGATCGTGTCGGTCGAGGTCTGGAACGTGCCGACGGCGGCGTCTTTGGTTTCCCCATCCCCAGCGGCCACAGCCGCCATCTGGAGGACAACCGCCCCCGACCCGCCAGCCGTATTGAAGCCGTAGGGCTCGAAGGTGAACGTGCCCAGGTTCCACCGCCGCGGCAAGGGCAGGAAGCACGACGCGCTTTCGATGCTCGTGCCGTCAAACGGGCAGGCCGACGCGTAGCGACCCGACGACAACAGCACATCTTCGAGCGCCCCACAACCGCCCGACGCGTGCGGACGGAAATACGAGATCGGGATCGCGAGCTCTTCCGACCACTGCCGACAATTCGACAGGGCTTCGATCTCCCAATTCGAGCCATCACAGCGCAAGATCGCCGTCTGCTTCGGTCGCAGCGTCCAGGCCGACAACCCGCCGATCGTTTCGCTGCCATCGGGATCGATCACGACCGCGCCCGATCCGGTGTTGACGACGCGCAGCGGACGCGCGGACCCGGTCGACGCGGCGTACAGCGACAGGGTCAAGGCCGCCGTGCAGATCACGATGTCGTCAGTGACGAGGACTGTGTAGCTGCCGCTCTTCGTCTGCACGATTTGCTGAATGGCTTCGTCGATCTCGTCCTGAACCTGATCGAAGAGCGAATTGTTGATGATCGTGCCGTCGAGGCCGAGGCCGCTGTCGTCCACCAGGACGACGTGATCCATCAGATTTTTCGACATTACGCGGGCCCTTCTGTCGACAGTTGATCCGCTGTGCCGAGTAACTGGAAGACATCGCGCGTCGTGGTGCCGGCCTTCACGCGCCGGCGGGGGAAGCGGTAGCCGTTGCCGAGCGCGATGTCGAAGATTTCGACTTCCTGCACGATCATCTCCGTCGAGATCACCGTCGGCGCCGTGAGCGAGGCGGGCAGTGTCTTGCCCGACTTCATAAACTTGTCGCGGGTGAACAGGGTCACGGACGATTCCGGCTCCGCGAACAAGCCGAGGTCGCCATCCCCGCGCGTGCGGGCGCCGGCATCGGTCAGTCGCTCGTCGCTGACGATGTGATCGATCAGCCCGTCGGTCCCGATGATCGCCGCCATCGAGTTGGCGGCGTTCGAGTTGATGCGCGTCGCCAGAACACGAACGCTTTCCCCTTGGGGGATCGAATAGGAGAACGAGGTCACGCCGGTGAGCCAGCCCGGCCCCGTGGTCGGGGAGGTGCCCGCGTACTGCAACTGATTGCCGAAGCTCAGCGCCTGCCCGCCGGCTTCCGCAAAGATGCCAGTATCGGCCACAGGAATCGCCGTCGAGATGTTCGGGACCGTGGATGTCGTCTGCGTCACCGCGCCCATCGCATAGACGCGGGTACGGACCTGGGAGAGGTCGACGCTGTACTGCAGATCCCAGAAGTTGAGATTGGTCGCGTTCAACACCTTCGGGTTGCCGTCGGCTTCCGGGGTGACGAAGGCGTGCAGATCCTTGTTGTAATCAACGTAGCAGTAGCCGCCCTGCACGCCGCCCTTGGAGGCCATCTTCATCAGGCGGCTAATCGCCTGCATCAACGTCTCGGCGTGGTTCGTCGTGAAGTCGACCGCATCCATCGAGGCTTCCACGTTCGCCGTGGTGAAGCCGGACGGGGCCAACATCATCAGGTCGCGAATGATGTTCGTGACCGATTCGTTCTCGTAGCGTTTGCCGGTGATCCGCCGTGTCTCGAGCAACCATGTGTAGTCGACGCAGGAGACGGTAAATCGGACCCGCTGCCCACTATGCGGCGCCGTCTGGTCGACGGTGATGATGTGGCCGGCGAAAATCTTGTTGCGCGTCGTGCCGAGCGAGATCGCGACTTCCTGTCCACGCAGGGGCGTGAAGTCGACACAGTCGAAGGTTGCGGTATTCGGCTGCGCGTTCAAAAGGTCCACGATCCGGACGGTGCGCTTGTCGATCATCGTCGAGCGCAAGGTGCCGCCGATCTGCACTTGCCCGACGGGGCGGTAGTAGTCCGATCGCGTCGCGCCCGATCGACAGAGTCCTGAGATCGCGTAGTTGTAGACCTGACTCGCCAGCGCCCCAGACGGCGACAAGCCGACAAGCAGAAACTCGGCAATATTGCCGGGCGCACCGATGCCGAGGGTGATCGGATTGGCCATCGATCAGGCGGCGTTGAGCCGCACCCCCCGCCGCTTCAGGCCGCGCACCAGCGCCCGGCCGATCTGCGTTTCCGCTTCCATCTCGCTCGAGAACGTGTCGACCTGCATGTTGTCGATGACGATCGTCGTGGTGCCGCCGCCTTGCGGCCAATCGCCGCGCATCAAGCGCGCCACGGCATCGCGCCGCATGACGCCTTCGCCGGGCGTCAACATCGCCGGGACGGTGTCGGTACCACGCGGGATCATGCCGCCGCCGGCGAGATAGCGCGGCTGACCAACGAAGCCACCCATGCTGTTGTAATCGGGCGTCTGGATGTCGGGCGGCGGGTCGACCTGCCAGCCGATATGGATTGTCTTCGGCGCCGTCATTTCCGTGATCTTGTCGACGAGGACACCGATCTTGTCGACGAGTTCAACGAGAGATGCCTGAATCTTCGAGAACTCGGACGCGACCGTCTCGCCAAACTTCATTTGTGACAGGTCGGTGATCGCGACGCCGTTCTCGTCGGTCAACTGATTGGCTTCGATCAGGTTCTCGATCCACGGCTTCATGTTCGCGGGAATTTCCGTGCCGTACTTGATCGACTGGTTGACCAGCTCGTTGATCTTCTCGCTCATGCCGAGCAGGATCGTGCCCGTCTCGGTGCCGCCCATGTTCAAGAGCGTGAAGTCGTTGATGATCTCCTCGGCCATCGCGTGCAGGCGTTGCTGCTGGAAGGCCGGGCCGAGGGCTTCGAGGTCGATCTTGTATTTCTGCGCCGTCTCCTGCATCTTCTGGAAGTTCACGGAGACGAGGTTGCCGGACTGGTCGAACTCGTAGCCGAGTTCCTTGCCCTTCGCGACCGTGGCATCGAGCGTGGAATACATCGTGTCGAGTTCGGTATTCGCGTCCGCCACCTGTTGATCGAACGCCGCCATCGCCTCTTCGAGCTTCTTGATCTCGCCGGCGAGGACGTCGGTCTTCTTCGTCGACAGCAACTTGTCGAGATTGAACCCCGCGCGATCCGCCGCCAGTTGCAGGGACTCCATCCCGCCGAAGTCATCGATAAAGCTCGATCGCTCCTTGCGGGTCTTCGATGCTTCCGACGGGCCGAAGAGCTTCCCGAGCAGGCCGCCCGCGATCCCCGCAATCGGGCCCAGGAACGGCGCGAACGAACCGAGCGCGCCCATGACGCCCTGTAGGCCGCCCAGGGCCGAGCCGAAGGAGGAGCCGATCGCCGAGCCCTGATGATTCATGCCAGGGATGAAGGAGGCCATCGAACCGAGTCCCGCGCTGAGGAAGCGCCCGCCGCTGCCACGCAAGAAGCCCGATCCGGCGTTCGGCCTGTTCTGATAGATCGCGTCATTCTCGGCGCGCGAACCCGCGCCAGCGAAGGGCGCCATCGGCCCGAAGGGGCCGTACATCATCTCGTTCTGCCAGCCGGGGAACGACAACGCGGGCGAGAGGCCGTACTGCTGCGCCTGGAAGATCGCGCTGTTATTCCAGGCGGATTCGCCCATGAGGTCGGGCCGCACAAACGGCAGCACTCGCGGCTTCCGGGTTTGCGCCCCGAGTCGCGTATTGAGCTGGTCGTTGACGAAGTCGTAGGTTTGCCCGAACACGCCAGATGTCATCGGATCGCCAGGCGTACCCAACATGCCCGGATCGAACGTCATCCCGGGCCCCTTGGGCATGTTCGGCAACCGCGATTGGATGACGCCGAGCAGTTCGGCGAACTCGCGCATCTGGGCGAGGGGAGACGTAATCGCCACGATCATCTTGTTGAGTTCGCCGGCGAGAAATCCGAAGGCGTTCGCAATCGGATTCAGGATCGGGATCAAGGGCAGGAACACCGACACCAACAGCCGCTTGCCGATGGCGACCATGTTCTCGAGCTGATCGTTGAGATCGGCGGCGGCCTTGGTTGTCTCGTCGTCCATGACGAGGCCCAACTGCTTCGCCTTCTTCATCAACTCGTCGATGTCGGACGTGAGCAGCGGTAGCAACTCGATGCCGGTGCGGCCAAAGAGATCGGTCGCATCCGCCGCGCGCTGCATGGGGTCTTCGACTTCCGCGATCGCTTTCGCGATTTCCAAGAAGGCCGCGTCCGGCGACATGCTGCGAATGGTCTTGAAGGAGAGGCCGAGACGTTCGAGGCCCGCGAGGGCCGACTTATCCCCCGAGGCCAGCCGATCGCCCATCATGCCGATGGCGCGCGCGACTGGGTCGATCGCCAACCCGACTTGTTTCGCGGAGAACTCCAGCGCCTGGAGCTTCCCAGGTGCGACGCCGGTCTTCTTCGAGAGGTCTTCGATGGAGTCCGCCCAGGCGAGGGTCTGCTTGAGCGCGACACCGATGACGGCCGGCCCGGCGTAGCGCAAGACCGCCGATTCCAAGACACCCATCTTGTCGGCGTGCTTCTGGGTGCTGGCCGCAGCTTTCTCTGATGCCTTTTCCTGGTCCGCGTACTTCTTCTCGATCCGCGCGATGCTGGCGTCGGCCCGTTTCGCGGCGTCGTCGATCGCCTGCGACGTCTGATCTGATGTCGATCCGATCTTCGCGATCTTTTCGTCGACACGTTCAGCCGCGCGTTCCGCCTCGGCGGTCTGCATCGTGACAACGATGTCGAGTTCTCGGGCCATAGGAATCAGGTCGTCTTCGGTGGTTGCAATACGTCGTAGATCACTTGCAGGCGGTCGCACTTCTCGGCGAACACCTCGGCGTCATCGTCTTCAGTCAGCCGGTCCAGCAACACGCTGCCGGCTTGCAGGTCATTCACGAACCGATTGCACAACTGTCGGTAGAGCAGCCAACTGGCCCGGTTGTCGTCGTCCAGGTCGGTCAACCGCTCCATCACGACGCAGGCGCGACAATCGAACTCCTGCGGGTCGGTCCTGACCGTTTCGTCATCCGCGAACTGACAGCACGTCGTGTGCTGGTCTTTGTCGTCCCAGAATTCGCAAAAACTACGGAGTTGTACGAAACGAGTCTGTGCGGACCTCCGGGGCCGCTTCGATTCGGTTCAGGCCCGCCACGCCGATCAATCCCGCTTTCACCTGGCCATCGAGGCGTAGCTTGTTCGCGCGCGAGCACTCCGCGGGTTGCCCCTTGTCGACGATGCCGGACCAGTCCGCAATGACCCAGTCGATCAAGTCGTCGGCCAACTTCTCGCCGTTGACCTCGGCCTCCATGCTGCGCGATGCCTTGTTGACGACCTGTTGCGTGTTTCTCTTCTGCAACTCGCGAAACTTGGCCGTCGTGAGCGGGCGCACCGTGTAGGCCACATCCGGATCGGCATTCACCACTTCGGGAATGTCCGATTCCTTCACCTCGAACGTCTGAGACTCATCGTGCAAACTGCGCGACATACCGTGCTATCCCTTCAAAACGGAGCGGTGCGGGGAGTCGCACCGCCCATCGATCGCTAGACCGCAAACGCGCTCAAGGAATTGACCATGATGCGCGTGAGGCGGAACGGGTTCACGAAGGCCATCCCGGTCGGGGAGGTCGCCGCGAGCTTCGCGGAAAACGTCGCCGTCGGTTTGACCTGGTTGGCGCCCGTCAGCGGGGCGCTCCACTCGTCGAGCTCCAGAGCCGGATACTCGTATTTCTCCGTGAGCTGGTCCGTTGAGTTGATGTAGGAACCGCTGAAGATGATGTCCGCCTTCCACTGCGGATCATCAAGCAGCGCCCGATACAGCGAATTCGCTGACACGCTGTTCATGCGCGGATAGCTCACCATCACCTTGACGGTGGGGAAGCCGTTGTCCGCCGGCTCATAGACGAAGTCCTGCCCAAAGACGTGCGGGGCATCCTGCGGCCGATCGAATGCGTGCGAGAACGACTCGATCGCGACGGCATCGCTGGCACCGAGCCCGCCGGCGCTCTGGCGGTTCATGCGAAAGATGCCGTGCTTGCGGAACACACGATCCGACAGCGCCGGGAACGTGGCGCCGTTCACCGTCGAGCGCGTGTTGATGCTCGAGATCGGGGTCGTCTTGCTGCCCATGATCTTGAAGCTCTTGTCCATCACGCCGCCGTCGCCGGGCTGCAACTGGAACCCGTAGACCTTGGCCGAGGTCAGCTCGTCGACGAACAGCACCTTATCGATCGCCGCGGTCAGACCGAGGCCATCGATCGACGGCGCGAGATCGATCACGTGCAGCCAGCTGGTCGTCTGACCCGCCGCCGACGTGGAGATCGTGGGCGCCGCGGGCGAACCCATCGCCAGCCCTTCGAGGACATAGCCGTAATCGCCGTAGCGATCGCGCCCGGTCCACGTGATGTCGGGGGCGTTCACATCCCCCAAGTCGCCATCGCCGAGAAACGACTGCCCGAAGGCTTCATCGTTGACCCGGTTCGGCTGATAGGTCAGGCCGCCGTCCGACTGGAAGTACGCGCCCTTGGTGACGGACGCGGCGACCCCCCAGCTGTTGGCGGCGAACTTCGCGAAGCCGATCCGCGTTTCGCGACCCGTAATCCCGCTCATGTGCGTCTCCTAAACCGACAGTTCGTAGTTGACCGGCAGCGTCATCCGCAGCGTCAGAAATGACGCGCCTGTCTGCCCGATCACGTCGTGCGATCGCCCGCCATCCGGGACCGTGTACTCGCCGCCGCTCGTCACGTGCCCGTCGCGGATGATGGCCGCTGTCAAACTGGTGACATCCTTCAGTAACCGCCGCCGCGCGCCGTCGTAGTCCGCATTGACCGCGCGGAGCACTTCAATCTCCACGGTGTCGGTGCGCTCTTCGACGTAGGCCATCTGGCCTCGCGCCGGCCCTCCCCGTGTCTTCACTCGAAACACCTGGTCGCCGCGACCCGTGGGTTGCAAGGTGAAGCCTTCGGTACTGACCGCCTCGCTGAAGACAAACGGACTGCTACAGCAGAGGCTTCGCACACGATCGACGATGGCATCGAGCGTCGTCGCCACATCAATACCGTTCGATCGACCAGCCGCCGCCGTTGGCTGATTCGGTGGTTTGTGCAGCTTCTTCCGCGTCGATCACGTCGTCGACCGTCTCGGTATCAAATTCGCGGCCGAGCAGCGGCTGCACGCGTTCCCAGGCGTGCTGCGCTTCTGTCTCGTACCATTCCGCCTTCTTGTCCCAGGGCCCCTCTTGTTGCGTCGGGGCTTCGTGGAAGATGTAGGCCAGCGTCCGCATGGCCGCCGCGGCGCACAGGCACGATCGGCGAATCACGCTGACCTGCCCGATCGCGGCACCGGTCGGGGCGCCGTCCAGCTGTAGCCGGGCAAAGTAGAGCGCGGCTGAACTGTTGACCGGCCGCACAACCCAATCCTCCGGGACCGACCAGGTGATCGCGCCGCCCTTACTGAACGGCTTCCCGGATGTGGCGACGGTGCCATCGGTGACGGCGACGCCCATCCAGCGATCGCGCCAAATCTCCACCGTCAACACGCGCGCCGCCGTCGACACCGCGTCGAGCATCCGGATCGACACGCCGCGAAACGGTGCCGTCGAGCCGAGATAGAACGCATCCGACGAGCCGGTCAGGATCGACGCGAGCGGAATGTCATCGGCGGTGGTCGTCTTCGCCTTGTCGGTGTAATCGGTGAAGGTCGACGTGAAGCCGAAGGCCGCCTGCGGCTGTGCGCGGGTCCGCAAACGTTGCGGGTCCAGGCCGCTCGACGCCAAGAGCGGGAAGATCCAGTCTTCGAGCGCCTTTTGCCGCTTGGCCTGCCAGTCGATGGCGCCGAACTGCGTCAGGACCGTCCGCTCGTAGGCGACGAGATCCGCGTCGGTGACGAGGTCGTTGGGGTGCCAGGACATGGCTAGACCGGCGCTCCTTCCGGCATGTCAACGACGCGCGCGACCATCGGCTCGACGTCGATCACGGCCGGCTGCATCGGCTTGGTCCACTGTTCGACGCGGAGCTTCAGCAAGGCGTCGAGTTGGGCCTGTGTGCGGACCCAGACGCGCTCAGGCTTCGGCCGGCCCTTCAAGCCGTTGACCTGGGCGACGAAGGAGAACTCACACTCCAGCGAGCCCGCGACGTGCTTCAGCGCCGCCTCGTAGAACGGTCGGGCGAGCGTGTGGTACTTGTCGGCCGGGTCGCTGAAGTGCTTTTCGAACAGCGCAATGGCCGTCCCGAGACGCTCCTTCGCGCGCGCGGTCAGCCGGCCGCCTGCTTCCTCGGTTTCCCACTGCGCGAGGTTCAGCATGTCGCGGATGACCAGCACCTTGCCGAGTCGCCGATCGGGGAAGATGTCCTGATCGCGCGCCAGCAGTGGCAGGTTCCGCTGCAGGCACTTCCGGCGCCGGATGTCCTCGGTGAGATAGCCCAGCACATGGGCAATTTCCGCGTCCGCGAGCTGCAACGACGGCACGATGTCGCCATTGCAGTCGCCCATCTGCGGCTGTTCGTGGATGCACCCGTAGAAGCGAATCGCCGCCGAGCGGCGGAAGATGCGGACCGGCGTGTCGAACGACTTCGGCATGTCGAGCATCAGATGGTTCTGCTTGACCGCGTAGCCGTGGAACGTCGTCGCTTCGAGATAGCGGTGCAGGGCCTCGGGCCGGACCAGCACCTCGTCGGTGTCGATCCAGAAGAACCACTCCCCGGTGCAGGCCGAGAGCACCATGTTGCGCGCCTCGGAGAACCCGCCACGGAGGTGATCGACCGGGCCGATCGGGATCGCGCGCGTCTTCGGGAACTCGGCGAGCACCTGCGCCAATTCCGCTGGTTTACAGCCGGTATCCCCGATCACGATTTCGTCGGTAATGCCCCAGACGGACTGCAGGCAGCGCCGCAGGTCCGTCGCTTCGCCGGCGATGATCCCGACCGACAGCTTCGAGAACGGCCGAGCCGTGCGGATCGTCTCGGTGAGGGGTCGAGCACCAATCGGTTGCGCTGACGTGTTGTAGGCGACAATCCACGTTCCCAGCACGCTCCAGCGCATCGAGAGGCCGGCTTCGAGATACGACGTGCTGACGTTCGCTTGCTGGCCGAACAGCGCCTGCAGGTCGCGCGGCCGGAAGTGGTGCACGTGGCCCCGCTTGTAGGGCACATCCCGCGCGTTCAGTTCGCAGTAGGGCCCCGACGGCATCGTGCAGACGACGCGGGCGCCGGGCGCGACCAGGGGGTGTAGCGCGTTCAGGAAGCCATCGACATTCGCGATGTGCTCGAGAAACTCCCCAATGAACACACCATCGAAGGCGGGGAAGCCGGCCACGATGGCAGCCAGTCCCGGGTCGATCTGGTGCGTCGCAAAGTCATAGACCGGCGCGCAGACAAAGGTGCAGCGGTCGGACACGCCGAGGATGCGCGCCGCTTCCGTAGCCGCGTCGATGTTCCGCTGGGCGTAGTCGATGCCGAGGACCCGCGCGCCGGGGTTGGCCTGGACGATGGAGATCGCCATCGAGCCATTGCCGCAGGCGAGATCCAAGATGTGGGTCGCGCCGCGCAACTGTTCGGACACCTGAGGAATCCGGCCGTTGACCTTGATCTCTTCGAGCGGGTCCAGCGCGTATTCCGCGTAGTCGGCGGCGGTGTGTTCCTTGCCGTCGATGACGTGCTGGCAGAAATTCCACGTCTCGAACAGCGCGCGATGTTCCGGAGACATCTGGTCGACGTCCGCGCCTTCAGGCCAGCGGCCGGCCAGAATCTCGCGATCCATCAACTGTCGCGCCATTGCCTGAGCGGCGACATGGTCATCTTCGTGCAGCAACCGCTCGAGCACCTGCCGGCCCTTCGTGGCCACGCGGCGATCGAACTCCGCGAAGAGGTGCGCTTCCCACTCCTGAGCGATCGTGTCGTAACTGTAGCCGGGGCTGACGTGTGCGAGGCCCTGCTTCACGCGCGATCGGTAGGCAAATGACTGTGTTGCGCAGCCCTGGAGTTGCTCGATGACGGCTGAGATGCTGGCCTCGGCATACTCCGGATCGCGATCGGCGTCGCCTTCGATCAGGAGTCCGCTCGGCACGGTTTCCGGCAGCGCGCCCTTCCATGAGCCGACAAACGGGGTGCCACAGGCTTGCGCCTCGATGGCCGCGATGCAGGAGGTTTCCGCGAAGTCCACGACGCCCGGGTACCACATGACCGCCGATTCCGCGATCGCCTGGTAGAGATCGGCCTTGCCGAGTTCGCCGAGATAGGTGATACCGCCGACCTGCTCGTTGACGGCCTTGACCGCGTCGTCGTAGGACGCGCACACCTTCGCCCAACCTTGGGCGTCATACATCGAGTTGTAGCGGCAGAGCGAGAGCGTCGCCTGCGGATAGCGGCGCTTGAGTTCGGGCCACATCGCCAAGATCGGCCGCAAGCCGCGCTCGGGCCGCGTGATGTGAATGATCCGGTTCGGATCCTTGACGGCATCCTTCGGGACGTGCTGCGGGTCGAAGCCGTTCTTCGTCACCCAGCCGATCGGCGCGAGTTCCGGGATCTGGCCTTCCCATTGCTTTCGGTGGTACGCCGAGACGTACGCGACCGCGTCGTAGGCCCAGGACAGCGCCATCGTGATGTTCTTGGCGTCGTCGCCGGTCATCAGATCCTGATTCCACAAGATCCGGTATTTCGCGCGGATGGGCAGTGTGAAGCAGTGCGGCATCCGCAAGGCCACGAACACATCCCAATCCACGACGCGGGACATGCCGTCGATCTCATTGGCGTGCGCCCACTGCACACCGGCGTGATCGATCGCCGGGGCTTCGTCGTGCAACTGCGTCGCGAAGATCACCACCGTGTGACCGCGTGCCTTGAGCGCCCGAGCCAAGCCGAGACAGGCCGACTCCGAGCCCCCCAGGGACGCGGTCCCCGCGATGACTTCTGGCGTAAACGCCACCGAATCGATGTAGAACCCGAACGTCAGCGTCACGCTTTGCCTTTCTTCCCCTCGCCTTTGAGCTTGGCGAGTTCCTCGAGTTGCGGCTGAATCACCTGATCAAGAAAGGTTGCCCACTGGCGCGGATCATCGGATCGCGCGGCGATCTTGTGCCCACGGAGATAGTTCGCAATGTCCTGCAGCGTCTCGTTCATCGGTGCCTTTCAGCCAAACGAACGGGGGAGCCTGAGCCATCGCCCAGGCCCCGCCGTCATGCGGTCTAGGTGTGCGCCCGCGCCATCGCGTTCTGATGGAACAGCTCGAGGCTGTATTCGCCGACGATCTGGCCCTTCTCGTTGTCGCCCGTCTTGCCGAGGTCTTCGTAGACGAACGAGCGCCCCTGCAGCGGGACCACCTTCAGCCGCTCACGCGGCACGAGCAGCAGTTCCGTCGCCGGCAGCACGCGCGAGAGCAGCACTTCCGCCGAGCCCAGCGGGCCGACGTAGCGACGAATCACGCGCTTGAACTCTTCTTTGTCGTTCGAGTCCTGGACCTTGGTGTCGTTCAGGTTCGAAATGTCGCGGTACCACGTCGAGCCGGCGATGATCGCCCACGTCTCGGTGTTCGGGGAGCCGCCGTTCATGTAAATCTGCTCCCAGAGGTTGCCGATGTAGGTGTGCGGCGACGTCGCGAACGAGCTCGCGGTGATTGTCGAGTTGATCGTGGTGAGCTGCGTCCGAATGCCCTGCATCGTGCGCGTCGCCGACGTGGTGCCGAGCGAGTTCGAGCTGTTGAGGACGCCGCGGACGGCTTCCTTTTCCAACTGATGCAGCGCGTCGATCAGGCCCTTGCGGATGACGTTGTCGTACGAATCGCCGCCCGCGAGGTTGATCGCCAGATCGGTGCCAGAGGCCGCGACCGGGATGTAGAACATCCCCACGGTGTTCGATCGACGCACGCCGAGCCGGCGCACCGAGGAACCGTTGTGATCCTGGCCTTCGACGCCGGCCATCGCCCGGACGTAGAGCTGCCCGCCCGCCACGAGCGAGCCGATGCCGCCGCCGCCGTAGTTGCGGTTGACCAGCACGGAGTTGGCACCCACGACGGAACTGACCTGCATCAACTCCGCGGAGGTTTCGTTCTCGAGGATCGTGCCTTCCGTCAGGGCCAAGCCGAGGCCGTTGACCTGGATGCCCGTGGCCGCCGTCGCCGAATTGATCGCGGTCGACGCCACGATGTAGTTGGGCAACATGTGGTCTTCCATGAACTCGTGCTTGGTGGACGTCGCGAAGACGTCGGCATCACCCAGCCAGTCCAGGATCGGCGCCTCTTTCGGCGAGAGGGTCGCCATGATGCGCGAAATGTCCTCGCGGACCTGATTCGCGGTAAATCGTTCGTTCGATGCCAGCCCGGTAAAGGCCATGTCTGTAGCTCCTCAGTCCGTCGCGGTTAGGACGCCTTCTTCCGGATCGCACCGATCGCGGTCGTGACGTTCCTCGCGTTGGGGTTGTCTGCCGCCGCGGCCAAGGCTTCCTCTTTCGAGCCTGGCACCGCGGATGCCCCTCGCATCGTCGCCCCACCTGTCGCGCGGCCCGAGCGTCCGCCCGGCTTGGCGATGTGGTGCGGGTGATCAGCGAGGTATTGCTTCACGAACCCCTCAACCGATACGGGCTTGTTGTCCTTGTCGACGAGGGGCTTTCCGTCCGTCCCCTTCACGAAAGGCTCAAGCGTCGCAGCGTCGAGGTCCAAATCCGCTCCGAGGAGCTTCACGAGTTCGGGTAGAGATTCTTCGCGCGCGCCGGCGGCGACGGCAGACGCTTTGATCTCGGACCCGAGCATCGAACGCAGCCGGGTATCCCGGCGCGCAATTTCTTGATCCTTGGCCGTCACCACGCCGTCACGCTCTTCGAGCGATTTCTTGTGGCGTTCTTCCTTCAGGCGATCGGCTTCTTCGTAGTTCTTCTGCGCGCGCGCTTCGGCTTCCTTCAGACGGCTGTTCTCGTCCTCGACGGCCTTGATGCGCTCGCGCTCGGAGGGGTCGACGGTCTTGCCCTTGAATTCCGCTTCGAGCTGTTCGGCCTTGCGACGCACGGCATCATTGATGCGCGTGTCGAAAAACTTCTGCAGCGGCTCGGGCAGTTTCCCGATGTTGCCCTTCTCGTCGACTTCTACCGTGATCGGATCCATGTGTTCGTGCTCCCTTACCCCTGCGTCTGCAGGTTGCGTGTCACCCGCCGCCCTAATTCCTCGGTCATCGCCTGCACGTCGCTGGCATCCAGATCGAAGAACTCGCGCTTGGTTCGTGCCTTCCCGGCGCCGCTCACGTTGTGAAACAGCGCCTTCTCTGCCGGTCGGACATCCCGGGACCGCGCGATCAACGTGCGCCCCTTGGCCCGACCCTTCTTCGCCATTAGGCGTTGAAGGTCAACGTGACCTTCTTGTCTTCCGCGATCACCTGGATCGAGCGCAGCATTTCGCCACTGACCTGCAGGTTCACGGGGGAGGCCGAGCCCAACTCGCCGGCCTTCTGTTTTCGATAGCTCTCCGAGTACGGCGCGAACGAACCCCCACCGGGAGCCACGCCCATCACCGTGCGGCGGATGATCCGCTCGCGCGCGAGACGACCGATCGCTTCCATGTCGGCGCGTGTGGTGAGCTTCACGGCCTTCAGCGAGAAGTTCTTGCGGACGGTGACGCCCATTACGCAACCCCCGCAAATTCCGGCGCACGCGCGCCCGTGTTGACGATGTCGCGCAGCTCCTGCGACTCGACCGCCAACCATGAATGCCGGCAGTTGTACCCGCCGCCGGTGACGAACGGATTCGGCAACTGCCCGTTGTCCAGCGCCTCGATCCGGTCGCGCGTCAAGACCTGGCCGACGTGCTCACGGCAGAAGGGCCGGTTGCGCTTGTCGTTCGGGCCGACGTAGAGGAACGGCTGATCGGCTGGCAAGTCTGCGGTCGCGAGGGCTTCCACCTGTCGCCCGAACATCGACACTTGCGTATCGAAGAGCGTGTGCAACGCGCCCACGTCCTCATCGATCGCCTCGAAGAGATCGTCCAAAATGTCATTCGTCGACCGTGCCGAGAACACCCAGGAAGTTGTCGAGCGCCAGATCGCCGCGGCGGTGTCGTCCCCGACCTGCAGCAGATTCGTCCGGCCAATCTCGATGAGCGCGAACAACTTCCGCGCGTCCGGCTGCACCAACCGCACGGCACCTTGCCCGATGCGCGTGGCGAGGACCGTCTCGGCCATCTGCGCCACGGCCTGTGACGTCGCGGTATCCGCCAAGCGGTCATAGCCAGCACGCGCGAGGGCGTCGCGCAACTCGCGACGGAGCGCCAGCCCACGCGCGCCGCGGACCTGCTCGGTGCGATCGCCATCCAGGGCGCGACGCAGAATCGGCTGCAACGCGCGCTCGGTGTCCTGCAGCACGCGGGCGAGTTCCCGCTGAAAGGCGTGCGACAACCGATCGGCTGTCTCCGCGATGCGCCGGCCGCGACCCAGGAGATCAGCCATTGAGGGCCGCCAATCGTCCGGTCATCGCCTTCATCTCGTCCTGGCGCCGGTCTTCCTCGGTGATGACTTCCATCGCGTCGATCTCGTCGTCGATGGTCTGCTGCTTGTCCTGCGGCATGTCGGGCAGGAGCACGCGCGCGGCGCGCTTCTTCGTTTCCTTCGTGGCCGTCTCGCCGAGCTCCATGGACACGCCGTCGGTGTACTGCTTGAGGAGGTCTTCGAGCGGTGTGACGTCGAAGCTCTCGGGCCAGCCCAGGCCGAGCCCGTCCGAGTCGCGCCACTTCCGCCACGCGGCGCCGTAGGCCGCCTGATAGACCAGATCGGCCGCGAGGTTGTCGACCATCTGCAACTCGTCCGCGAACTTAGACAGCTGCGTATTCAGGTCTTCGCGCTTGATTCGCCTGGATCCTTCGGCTTCGGCATCCTTCGAGTCGGTATCCCAGGGCAGCAAGGCCGAACGGAAGATCGAACGAATGAGCCGGTCTTGGGCGGCGTGGTAGACGATGACGTTCTCGCCATCGGCGCTGATGTAGTTGGCCGCTTCGGACGTAAATAGGATGTTGCCGGTGCCCGATTGGCGCCCGATCAACGCCTGCTCGCGATCGATGTTGCCGTTTTCCCCGACCGGCACGTTGAGGATCGAGAACGTCTGCTTGCGCAGCAATTCCCGCTCCTCCGAGGACATGTTGTAGAGGTCGATGAACTTCATCGGGTCGCCCAGCAAGGACTTGCCGATAAAGGGGATGATCGCCCGGCGTTTCGAGTAGAGGAACGCGACCGGCAACTGTTCGAAGCCGTGATTGTCCGCCTCAAGGGCAGCGCCGTTCGACAACTGCACAGACCAGCCAACCTCGGTCACGACCCGGACCCGCACTTGCGCAGCCGTCTGCGCGGCAGGGGTGCCGAAGGATTCCCGGGGCGCCGCCTCCAGCAGTTTGATCTGCGTCATCTGGCCGTATTCGTTCACCAGCCAGTCGGGCACATCGAGCGGGGTGTAGGCGCGCGCTATCGGGACCAGGCGGTCATCGGGCGGGTGATCGAAGTAGATCACCATGTGGCCGAAAACCCCAGCGACGATCCAGGCTTGCCGCAGGAAGTCGATCCACTTCGTGCCAACCCCATCGCAGTCGTCCCAGAACTCCTCGATCGGACGCTTACCGGTCGTCGGCGCCGCGGCCTTCTCGTTGAACGTGCGCGTGGGTTCGACACGAAAAAGGGCGTTCGCCAGCTGCTCGATCAGCGTCTCGGCATAGTTCTCGTAGCGGGCCAACTTGCGACGCTCGAGTAACTTCGGCGACGGGGCAGTGGGGCTCGGGTTCGGCACAACCTTGACAGGCGTCGTGCCGTCCTCAGCTGTTTCCGTGATCGAGTGATCGAGGTATTCGCGCGGGTGCGCAACGAGATAGGGCTTCGATGGCGACAGAAACCCGCCGGCGCCTTCGAAGACGTCGAGCAGTTGCTGCCACACGGGCCGGTATGTGGTGTAAAGCGGATGCGCTACACCCAACACAGGCCCGGTCGTTCCGAGCGGAGCCGAAGCCGCAGGCATGAAAGGAGCGCCGAGTTACAAACTCGACGTGCCTAGAGTGCGGTCAGATGAGGTCAGGACAAAGCACGGTTCTGGCTGAGCGTCACCAGCGGTAAGAGCGGTGTCAGCGTCTATGCTCCACGTGGAACGTCGCGCATCAACGCGTGCGCTTCATCTTGCGTCGGCAGGCTGTCGTAAACCCAAGGCGCTTGGCCCACAGCGACACGTTTCGGGTCATCGAACACCGGGTAGCCGGTGAATGGTTCGTAGCCGTAGAAACCTCCGTAGAACGCCCGTAGCTCTTTCAGCGAAACGTCACGGGTAAGCTTCGATCTGTAGCCCATTGCGATGACCTTGTCGCCGCGCTTGAGGTTCACGCCGCCCTCACCTTCACGTTCGGCCAGTACTTCTCACAGTAGGCTTTGAAGTCCGGCAGCTCGATCCGGTAGATCGTGCGCTGCCCGCGCTGGTTCATCACCGCCGGCAAGCGTCCATCCTTGATCTCATCGAGGATAAAGTCCGTCGACACGCCCAGGATGTCGGCGATCTCGGAGGTCTTGAAGCGAGGGGGGAAGGCGTTCATTGCGGCCTCTCGATCGCAAACTCAAAGCAGCCCCATTGAATCCATGGACGGTAGAAGCATGTTCTCGACCACATGCCGCGCCAACGCCACTGAGGAAGCACCGCGAGATGCACGCGCCCAACGCCGACCCGCCAACTACTGAACGCTCGAAACTCCATGCCTACAGCCAATGGGCACTCCCTTCTGCCGCGCCGCCCTTTTTGACTGGCGGCCAATCCTGAACAGCCCAATACCCGAACGCGGCGCTGATGTGCGTCAGATTCGGATCGGTCTTTTGGTCTTCTTCGCCGTTCGGTGCGTAGATGACGCGCTCGAGGTCGGCAATCAGCTTCTCGCACGAAGGATCGATGGTTAGGTGCGATCGTCCATCGGCCGTCCGGCAGCGCCCGTTCACCGCGGCATGGCGATCGCGCGGGTTCGGCTGCGCGTTCGGAATGCACCAGGACGCATACGGGAACATGTCGCGCAAGACCTGATGGTCGCTCGGCCCGGTCGTCTTCATCGACTTGCCGGTGGAGTCGCCGTAGATGCGGATCTGGCTCTTGAACCCCTGCTCGGCCAACCAGTCCTTGCAGGCGTTCGCGCTGGCGATCGTCGCTTCGCCGCCACGAAAGGGCAGGAAGACTTCATGCACAATCCGGCATTCATCCTTCAGGCGCTGTCCGATCACCGCCGTGGCGGGGTTGTAGTTGAAGTCGAACGTCAGGCACACCGGCAGCGCCTTCTCGAGCGCCACTTTCCGCACATGTTCGGCGCGCGTGAACGCGTAATAGATGCGGCCGGCGATGGCCTCGAAGCTCGCCTCCCATTCCTGCCGGAAGGTCCGCGGATCCGTGGTACGCCGCGCCTCTTCGATTTCTTCCGGGTCGATCAGCGGGTTGTCGATGCTCCTGAATTGCCAGGACTTCCACGTCGGGTGCCGGGCATCCTGCCCGCGGTTGAACATGTCGTAGAAGTGATTGAAGCTCTGCGGCGTGCCGATGAACATGGCCCAGCCCTTCTCGTCCGCCAAGGACGGGCGCACCTCTTCCGGGAACGACGTCAGCCGCATCTGCGCATACTCATCGAGCACCACACCGGTCACGCCCTCGCCGCGCAGTCCGCCTTCTTCCTCAGCGCCCAGGACTTCCAGGATGGAGCCATTCTTGAAAGTGACCTCGAGGTTCGTTTCGTTCGGCGGCTTCGACAACCACGAGGGGTGCAGCGCCCGCTTCAACTTTCGGCGCCACAACACCTTGCGCGCGAGTTTCTGCGTAGGGGCCACGTAGCGATACAGGCCGGGCCTCGTCAGGCACCCGCGCCCATCCTTCCCACCGGTGAACAACTTCACCAGCGACAATTCCGTCTTACCGAACCGACGACCCGCCGCTACAACCGGGAACCGCGCCGGATCATCGAACACCGGCCACTGGTTATCGTGCAGGCCGAGAACCTTACTCGTCATCATCGCTGTCGACGTCGGCGTCATGATCGACGGGCCCGTTGATCGCCTGAATGTCCGCGCGCGACCGCAGGATCATCACCTTGAGCTCGGCTGGCTGTTCTTCGACCTTAACGGTTTCCTTCGGCTTCCCGTACGCGTAGTGGTGCAGCAAGACTTCCATGTGCGGCGCCTTCCCGGCGTCGAGTCGCTTCTGCAGGCTCCTGCGATAGGCGGGGCGGGCAAGAAGGTCGCTCGAGAGTTCCCGGGCCGCCTGTGTCGTCTTGTTGACGTTGCCCTTACCGCGACCCTTGCCGGCGTTAGGGGGGATGTGCTTGGCCATCTCAATAAATTCCTATATTTTACTGAGCCGATTTCATTGATCTGTCGTCGTCACGATTTGCAAATTCAGGCCAGAAAATGCCCTGGGCTCACCGCTGGGTACGCCTGCGTTTCCACCAGTGGACGAGCGCGGTCGCGACCAGGCCCGCCAGCACGAGCGCCACCATTGCGAAGGCCGCGGCCATGAAGAACAGTTCCTGAGCGCCTATGGGTTCCATTTACTGTTCTCCTGTCTGTCCTGGTGCAGGGGAGGAGCGGAGAGCCGCGAGGGCTTCCGAGAGGTTCGTCATCGCGCCATCAATCCACGCTTCCGGATCGGTGCCTGGTTCGTGCAAAAACTGCTTCGCCATGAGCAACTCGGCTTCAACCTGCTCGAGCTTCTTCGCCAGCGTCATCTCGGCTGCTGAGGACGCCGATGACGAGCGGACAGCGGTGATGAGATCGTCAATGGCCTTGGTTGGCAAGAGCGTTGGATACGACGAGTCGCCGCGCACCCAACCCGTATTCTCTTCAATAGCCCTATGTAGTGCTGCTCTCGCCTGTTCGATCGTCATCGCTGAGAGCGAGGGATCGTTAGACATCGGGCATCGCCTCAACTTCCGCGTCGGTCATTGCCTTTACTCGGAAGACGATCTGCTCGCCGTCGATCATCTGCGGGATGTAGTGCTGTAATGTTTCGATGACAGCACTCAGATCACTCGTGTCCGTGGCGATCAGGCAGTCCGCATCCTCTGGTTCGTTGGACGGGCCGAATACTCGTAGCTTCTTCTCGTCGTTGGTCATCATCGTTCCTTCTTCTCGTCCTTCACTGGAGACCAACCATTGATGTCAAGGAGTGACTTGTTTCAAGAAACCAAGCGCTACCGGGAGTGCCTCTTGCGTTGGCGAGATTTCGGCGGCCGTCTTGATCTTGAAGTCTGGTGTTCCGTACTCGCCGCTGGTGACCTCTCCCCACTCAAGCTGACGCGGCGGACCAAAATCTTCTCCGAGCGACGGCCACCAATTCGCGCGAATGCTGTTCGCGATCGATGGAGATTCGGCTTCAACAAACCGTGCCATATATTCCCGACAGGCCAAGAGGCCGGCTCGGAAATACACTTGGGACACAGGGTTAAGCAGCGCCTCATCTGTGGTCGGATGCACATTCTCTACAGTGAACGGTACCGCTTCATTTAAACTCGGTTCTTGCCCCATGTCATCCCTCCTGCGTCAGTGACGATCGACGATTGATCTCCCCATGTCACCCAGCCTTCTCGCGGTGAGCGGGCATACATTTCAAGCCGCGGCTGCGACGGCGATAACTGGTGCACTAAGGAGAAAAACTCATCCGGCTTCTCGCTATGCCTCCCTCGAGGCCATTCAAATAACGTCCCGGCTGTGGCCTGCACGCTACGACCGCCAGAACCGAACGCGTTGCCAATGCGATTACCCTTGCGGGCGACCACGATGTGCTCTGTGTTACAACGGAACCGACCCGCCCCAAGACCTGGCTTTTTCCATGTGAACATCGTGACCGGCTCTGAGTCCCATAATCGACACAAGCACCACGCCCAATCGACGTGTTGCGTCAGCGCCCATACGTAAAGGTGCGCTTGCGGAGCGAGACGCGGCCTCAACGTCACGATGGCATCGAACGAAAGGGTCTTATAGTGCTTTTGTGGAGCAGCCTTTCGATTGACTGGATTCCATGTGGCATCAAGCGATGGTGTCCACGGCGGGTCCACAACCACGGTGCGATAATCACAGGCGTTCAGCACGCCGTCTCCTTCTCGTGTGCCTGTCCCTGACGACGGAGGAGTCATCGCGTGCCTTTTCGCATCTCGACCATGCGAAATTGGTCGATAAGCCTAGACATTGGCCCGGCACGATCGATGTAGTGCTCACACGGGCAGTCTTCGCACTTTTCAACCTGGATCTTCTCCCCACACCGCTGCTCAGTACGAGACTGGTGCTGATCGCGCTCGTGGCCGCAACGACAAATGTGTTGGGTATTCTCGGGGATCATCCTAGCGGCCCTCCGCTTTCTGAATGGCGTTGTTCGCTTGAATGCCCAGCGCGTCGAACTGGTGATTGTTCAGCGGGGTGCCCGGCGCGTGGATGCGAAGCGCTTCAACGACAGCCTTCAAGGCCGTCACGACCTCGGCGTGGGACAGCAGCAGCCATTCCAGCGCGGCCAAGTCATTGTCAGACATGTCGCACTCTCGATCACCGAGCGCGATCAAGCTGAGCCGATCGATCATCTCTTGCCGACTTTCCTTCTTCCCCGTCGAGTCAGTCTGCGTCATAGAAACCTAATTCGAGAATGTGGTTTTCTTCGCTGCGCTCTGTCGGGTGATCGGTCCGCTCGCTTCGCATTCGATGCTGATCTGCACCGTGATCACCGTTCATGCGACCTCCGAAGCTAAGAGCGGGGCAATGCCGCCGATGCGCGTCCTGGCGAGTTGCACGTAATCAGGGTTTAACTCGCAGCCGATGAAGCTGCGCTGCAACCGCACGGACACCGCTCCAGTGGTGCCAGAGCCGGCGAACGGATCGAGCACCGTATCGCCTTCCTTGCTGCCGGCGAGGATGCACTTCGCGGCCAACTCTTCTGGCATCAGCGCCGGGTGATCTTCGCCGCCGCTGCCGGCCGTGTTGATACTCCACACCGATCGGGCGTTCACCCACAGGAACCCGTCACGCTCTATCCGCCGGCGGGCCGAATTGATGACGCGAAGCTTTATCGCGCTCGGATGAGGAGCACCAGCCTTGCCATAGTCGCGCGTTGCCTTCCCGTTGTAGCCCTCGGCAATCTGTTTCAACATCGGGTCGGACGGTGCATCGCCAATGGCCTTTCCGTCGAAGTAGTAATACCGTGATCGTGTCAGCAGAAACACGTATTCGTGCGACGTGCTGGGACGGTCAGTAACGGGCTCAGGATGCGCGTTAGGCTTGTTCCAGATGATGTCCCTGCGGAGCCACCAGCCAGCCTTTCTGAGCGCCAGGGCGACCTCCCACGGGATACCCACAAGGTCTTTCGGCTTGAGGCCGGGAATGGATCGGTCCTGTGGTCGTAGGCCGTGCCGACGATTCTTTTGCTTTGGATCGATGCCGCCGGCCTGCCCCTTGGCGTTTTGGTAGCTATCGCCAAGGTTCAGCCATACGGTCCCGTCCTTCCGCAAGACACGCCACACCTCACCGAACACCTCCACCAACTGAGCGACGTACTCGGCAGGAGTGGCATCGACGCCAATCTGGCCGGCATGCCCGTAGTCCCGCAAGCCCCAATACGGCGGACTGGTGACGCACGTTCGCACCGACTGATCGGGCAAGCCCTTCAGCATCTCGCGCACGTCACCGTTTAAAATCTGCCAGGTCGTCATTTCACCCGTCGAATCTGCCGAGCCCCATGGACAAACAGCCGCTCGCGTAACTGAATCGCCTGATCGTCTTTCACCCACGTACTCTGGACCGTGGATCGCACCTTCAAGGACTGATCCGGTAACGGCGTCCGTATTGCCTTACACCGCTGGCATTGCAGGGATAACTTGCCGCCGACAACAATCCGAAGTGGTTCGCGATCGTGGCCGAAGAGCCAACATGTGAGGTTGATCATTTCGCTTCGCTCCCACGGTTGACGCCGCTCGCTATCGCAGTCGAAAGTTGGTTGCCGTCCGCGAGCGCGTTCCGTGCCACGAGGTCTGGATCAACGGCATTCCATGTGAACGGCATCCCTTCTCCGTGAGGAAACACCCACAAGTGACGCATGTTCGCCACGTCGACGATGTGACCATCACGCGGGTAGACTTCTACGGCTTCGTAGTCGCCATAGCCGGCCTCTCGCTTTAGCACCTGTAATTCGTCCCATGTGATGCCATCCTGCATCCGGCCGTTGTCGAGCATCGTTGTGCGACAGACGGTGAGACGCACCATCCCGGTATCTTCGACGTAGCCCTGTACAAGAAACCTCCGATTGCGCCACACTTGAAACACGCGCGGAGGTAGATTCGGAGGCCAGCAGTCGCGCGCCTGAACAGTGAGGCACTCGGGCTGACGCTTGTTCTGCTCGCGTAAATAGGACTGCTTAACCCGAATCAATTGACGAGGTGTCACGATGCCGCCTCCGCGATCCGTAACAACTTCTCTTCCAAAGAAGACACCCGCTGATCAATCGTCGGTGGGACAGGTTCCGGAATCGGTTCTGGCTCAGGCTCAGGCTCAGGCACCGGCTCTGGTTCTGGTTCGGGCTCTGGCTCAGGGATCACCATGTCGCTGTCGTGCAACACATGCAGCACCGGGTAATACCCGGCTCGATTCGAGTGATCGCACGCCAACTGCATCAGGAAAATACGCCCCTGCTCATCGGAGGTCATCCCGAAGAGCCGCTTCTGGCGCACCGTCCCCAACTGCGTTCGGCCCTGCAAGAACCATTCATCTGGCAAGCGCAGCACCTCAGGAACCACGTCCCACGGATTCACCGCGGCCACAATGTCAGCCCGTCGAAACCGCAGGCGCACGTAGATGTACGGCCAGCCGTGATTCCCTTTCGGGCCGCCCACGTAATCCGGGTCATAGACGTAATGTGTGTCGCCCTGAGGGGATGTCTCAACGCGCACTTCCTCGGGTGTCGCCACGCCGATCCCGTATCCAGGCTCACCGATGCCGATCGAGCCGTAGAAGTCCAGATACGGGCCAACCACCGCGCAGCCTGCCGCAAGGAACGTATGGTTAAACAGCGGGTCACTGGAGAAGTACTGCCCCAGCGGATGCTGGCCGGGGTAATACACCATCGGCTGAGCCCAGAAGCCGTTATCCTCCCCACACGCCCACGCCGCAGGCCCATACGACGTGCGCGTGATGATCGGCACGCCAAAGCACCCAACAATGAACGAGCCGTGCTCCGCGCGGCAATGGTCAGGCGTCCAACAAGCGTACCCGGCGCCATACCCTTGCATGTTGCTCGGGACTAAGGCCCTCCACGCCCCGCCGACCCACGTCCCGACCGTGCGGATGTTGTTCGCGTCGTAGTAGTCCAAGGCGTTCGCCAGATACTGTTCGCCGTCTCTGAGGAGGAAGCCCTCGAAGCCTGCCGGAAATGGCGGTGGCGGCGCCGCTGGCTGAAACGCTCCATCAAAGCCTGCAATCAGCAAGGTATTAACGTCGTTGCTCAACACGGGCGGCGGAAGGGTGATGTAGCTCCACCGTCCTCGCCGCGTCTGCACCGCGAGCTTCTGCCGCTCCCGATCCCATGCGAGCCGGCCGGCATTGGAGAAGTGATCGACCGCTTCACCTGGCGTGTACGGGAGGCGGAGACTGCCTTGATACGTGATCATGACAATCCGTCCCGTCCATTGAGCTCGGACCTGCCGGCCCAAAGGCTCGCCGCGATCAAGATGACGAAGGCGCCAACGGTGACGGCGATGACGACGACACCAACAATGCGCATCATTTGGATTTCTCCTTCGCCAAAAAGACCGGCATGTGCTGTTCAACGATCGATCGCAACTGCGATTCGTGAATCGAAAAGCCGTGACGCCAAATTCCGCACGTGCAGACGAACACCGCGACGCCGCCTGTCCGCAACGTGCCGCCCGTCAACGCTTCGAGCGTCACCGCCTTCATGGGGCCGTGACAGGTGTAGGGTCCGGACCGATCGGGATCGCTCATCGCAACCTCAAGCGCATGAAACAGACGGCGCCGCGCGTCTCGGTGTCGAAGTCGTGCCGCTTGCGCGCTACAGCGGACAGGTTGCGCGCCTTCAATGTGTCTATGCCGAAGTCGATCGCGACCCATCGGCCATGCGCAGCGCGTGCCGCCTGGTAGGCGTACGACCAGTTGTCGCGGGACTTCCCGCAGGGTTTGATCGGCGGCGGCAACTCATCGATCGGGCCACTAATGGTGTAGGCGCTGGTCATGCGGCCCTCCGTAAGTGCTTGATCGTCGACAAGGCAACCCGGAACAGGCGATCGATACGGGCTTCTTCGGCGCGTTCACGCCGGCGCGCACGATGGCAGAGCGCACACAACGGCGACCGCTGCGATAGGCGAACAGGACGACCGCAGGCGCACTTCATCTACGCCGCCGCTTCCTTCTCAGCCGGCCGCTGCGGCATCAGGGCGCCGTCGATCTTGCCGACCGTGAGGCTATAGGACGACACCCTCACGGGCGCCAGTTCGCTTTCGGCAAACTCCATCTCGATCGAGTTTCCGCCACACGCGCGAACCGTCTTTAGGAAGGCCAGCAAAAGATCCACGCCGAACGTGACGCGCTTGGTTGTCGCATGGTTCTTGAAGACCGAGTCGATATTTGGATACGGATCTTCAACCTTCGCCACTTCGAACCGGCGGGTCACCTTGCCATCACTGCTGGCTATTTTGATCTGGTCGCCCTCTTGCGAGATGACCACATGCGGAGGGGCCTCACCCTTCTTCTTTTTTCGCTTCTTCAGCGCCGCGTTGAATGAGAGCGCAGCTTCAGCCGGTAGAACGATCGTGCTTTCGTGCTCGCGTTCTTCTACAGGAATAATCGCGTCAAACAGCGACGGCTCGTCGACCTTCCCTGACACACGCAACCACATATGCCCGTCGCAGACAGCGACATGACCGTCCGGCTTGATCTCAATTCCGGTCAGCGCTGCCTGCCCGACATCCTCGGCGTCCGGTGCAAGCTTCGCCAGTTCCAACGATTCGCGGTGAATCAACATTCCTATGCGCCCCTTTGCTTTAACTTCCACCTGGTATACGAACGCTTCGATAGCGGATCGACGTACCGCTCGGCCGCCGGTTCGATCAACGACTTCAGATCGAAGCCCCTGCGAGCACAGATCGATGACCTCGGGTATCCGGTCGCGCGGTGAATCTCGATGTCGCTCAGGCCGATCGATCCGGCCGCATTCAGCAGCGAGAGGATCCGCGTGTTCTGCACCGCCCGACGTGACGTCGACGTGTTCTCAATCGCCGCGAGTGCGGATGTTTCTCGCGCCTCACGATGCGGTGACGGTGCGACCGCTAGATGCGGATCGAACGGCTGCGAGCTGGTGAAGGACAGCGGTAGTTGGCTCATGCGCGGATCCTCAACAGCACGTTGTCGTTCAACGGATGCAGCACGCAAGCGATCGCCACATCCCAGGACTGGAACCAGGCGCGCACGTCGTTGTCGGTCCAGATGACGGCCAACCGTTCGCCTTCCCATCGCAGTACGGCTTCCCATCGAGCGGGCGGTTGCTTGCGAGCGGGAAGGCCGAAATCGAATTGATGCTGGCTCATCGCTCCCCCGACTGTCGTAACTTGGGATCGTTTTGATTCGCCTTCGACTGCAACGAGCGCAAGATCGCCCTCGTGGAGTCGAACCCGACCGAGGATTTCTCGGCCGGCGGCGCCGACAGCACCGGCGCGTTGTTCGGCGCGTAGCCCCAGCGTTCCTTCGCGCAGTAGCCGCACACGGTCTGCTTCTCGAGCTTGTGCCAGAGGTAGATCACCTCACCGACGACGAAGGATCGCGGGCAGAAGACGCACTGGCCGAGCGAGGGAGATTTCACGAAGATGCCGGTCACGCGCTGGCCGCCTTTCGGGCGTCGTACTCAGCGTCGAAGATGGCCGCGATCTCGTCGTCCGTCTTGCCCTCTGCCACCATCACAGCGCGCCGCCGTTGCGTCTCCATGGCTTGTTCAACCGCGAGGGGATCACGCGCGACCTCGACAGCTCGGAGTTTGGTCTTTGCCTTTCGACGCGAGCCCCCTGAAAGGGGGTTGGGGGGTTGATCTGCTCTACTCTCCTCTAGTCGCGTTACTTCGTTGTTAGTAACGGCGTTACGCTGCGCGTTACGGAACTTCCGCTGTCGGTCGCGCCCGCCGTCTCGCTGTTTCCTGACGGACGCTTTGTCGCGCTGGTGATCCAGGTAGTCGTGAATCCACACCTCGCCGGACGCATCGACGCGCCACAAGCCGGACGAGATCACCTCTTCCTGGATACCCCGGCGCACGCTCAACAGGAAGGCCACAGGCAGTAACCCGTCAGTCAGGAACTCGCTGGCGTAGCACAAGGCAGCGAACCACGCACGGAACGCCCGATCGCTCAGCGGCGAAATCTTCGGGTGCCTCGGCGTTTTGTCGTCCACCTTGATCCATGTCATTTCGTTACGCGCCTCGTCGAATCTACACACGTCTCGCGATCGTTACGGTCGCGCTCACCTGATCCACCGGGTTGAAACACTGTCAAGGGACCGAACGCCTAACGCTCCTGCCTTGTTCGTGGCGACCTGTTGCGGCAATCCTGTGCCGACGGTGCGCGGCGTTCGGTCACTTCACAATGTTCAACTTGATCAACCGAACGAACGAAGCGGACAGGGCTTGATACCTGCTACCGTCTCGCGGCATTTCCAGAATGGCGGAGGCCCCCGCTGTTGCTTCTGGCGCTCTTCCAACTCGGATGAGTGCGGCACCTAGTGTCAATGGCCGACCCTTCTCGGCTGCCGCCTCGTTCGCTCGATTCATCACGCTCGCCTCGACGCGGCCGGGGATGCACACGCATCCTCGGAGTCCACCAACTCACCAGGAACCAAAGAGCGACGACTCGTGTGGTGAGCGGACTCGCCAAGTGATCCCTTGGCACCGCGTCGGTGTTGCCTCTTAAATTCTTCCGGGTAGAGCACGACGAAGCCGCACTCCGCGGCCTTCTGCACAAACCATTCACAGAGATCCGAAAACTCTTCGGTGTTCAGATCCGACGTGTGCGGCTTTGTGGGCACGGTGTAACCCATGACGACATCCGTGCCGAACAACGCGATCAAGCCGGCGAGCTTCAGATCCTCAACCTCATAGCCCAAGTGCTCGGCCAAGGGCCGCATGAACGCATGAAACCAACGATTCTGACGAAGGGTTCTCGACGATCGCCGCTTCCGGATGACCTGCTCGACTTCGTAGCCGTCCAGATCGGCGCAGTGCGCGGTGTACTCCCGGCCGTCGTCAGCATGGAAGTGTCCGTCCTGCATCACGCCGATCCAGACGCGCGCGCTCATCGCTGGCCCACCGCTTCCCAGTTGCCATCTACGGCGCGTTCTAGCGTCAGGCCACAGAGCACGCCATTCGGATCGCGCGCGTCAGCGTCGCCTGAAATCCGCAGCAAGCCTGAGTTCTCGACAAGGTCGTGACAGTCGTTGCACAAGCTGGCGATATTGCCGGTCGTGTGCTTGATCTCTCTCGGCGCGATGCTCCGCGAGATCAAGTGGTGATGGTGGACGGCATTCAACATGCCGATGCCGCCAACCCACCGCCGGCAGATACGACACTTCCGCTCGTCTCGTTCGTCGACGAGCTGATAGGCGTCTTTGATGTCCGAGGATTCTTCGGTCACTTTCTTCCTCTTGGATTTCCACCGAGGCTCAGGCTTGGGAATGGCCAAACCGGGCCAGTTCGAGGCGCCCATTACGCGACCAACTCCTGTCTCGCGGTGTCGCGCGCAGCGTTGATCTTTGCCATCGTTTCAGCGTTGCCGCCGCGGTCGGGATGGTGTTTTTGTAGCAACTCACGGAACCGCTTTTCGACGACGTCGAACGAAGCCGGAGGCTGATCAAACTCCAACACCGTGAACCATGACGCGGCTTGCGCCGGCAGGGCGGTGTAGCCGGCAAATGCCTGCTCAAGGGTGCCGACGCCGTAGCGATCGACCGCTCGGATCGCTTCAATATGTCCAGCGATCGCGGCCATGTTGTCGGCAGCGGAATCCCACTTATCACAGGCCAACACGCGCGGCTGGCCCTTTAGGTGGAAGTAGACCGCGACGCCAGGATCGGCGAGCATCTTGCCCTGATTGGCGTATGGCAAACCGTCGCCGCGCGTCTGCAGGTTGCTGCTGATGATCGTTCGCCCGGCGCCGAGTCGACGCAACTCTCCGGTGAGCCGCGACAGTCCATCGCCAACACTCAGGCGATCCTTCTGGAAGCCTTGGCGCTTGCCGAATTTGGCTCGATGTCGATACTTCGTGCGAATCCAGCCAGTCGGCCACGACAAAGGGAATCGGGTCGCGTCCATTACGGCTGCAACCTCCGCTCAGACTGCAATTCACCCTGCTCGGAATGACGGTTGTCGATCTCGTTGCACGTCGCACAATCCCGATCACCCTTGTACGGAATGACCGTCTGTCGGTAGCCGGCGGCTTGTTCGCGCACGGAGAGCGGGCCCATGTCTCGACCGGGTTGTGAGGCGTAGGCGTAGTGTTCCAGGCAGACGATCTCGCTGGTGACTTCGTGCCCGCGCTGTGTGAGGCGATAGTAAAATTTCTCGCTCATGCGACACCTGCCGCTTCGGCCTTCCAGCCATCGATCGATTTCAGTTCGGTGTCGCACTCGCTCAGGAAACTCAGCGCCTCGCGCTCGTATTCTGGGATGTCGAGCATCTGCGGCGTGTAGACGACCGCCTTCAGTTGCTTGTCGTCTGGAAAGTCAGGATTCCAACTAACGTAGTGGTGTTCACGGAACGTGTCTGAGCACATCCACGCCTCATGCCGCATCTGCGCGATCGCTTTCGCGTCGATGATCCCTGAGCGCAGAAAATCCCAATGCGCCGCCGGCTGTCGGCACTTGATCGACACCAGCACCTCGAAGTCGCCCAGGTGGGCGTCGAGCGATGCCCCAGCCATCAGCGTGTCGTGCGACAGGAATCCGGTCTGCTCGAACAGATACCCGGTGTATGCCTCGTACGCGGCGATCGCCAGCGGCTCGCGCTCGATGCCGGTGCGCATCGCGTCGTTCTGGTAGCCCGATTCCTGCGGCTTGTTCGTGAGCCGCTCGAGAATCATTTGCAGCATCAAGTTCCGACGGTCGGCGCCCCAGCCCTTTTGCGTCTTCGCCAGCATCTTGCCGGCTGTGGATCCGGTCAGGCGACCGAGCCGGGCCTGCTTCCATGCGTCCGAGCGCTGCTCGGCGTCGATGATCGTGAATGCCCTCATTTCGGCAACCCGTTCGCCTTCGCCTTGCGCTTCCACTCGTCAATCTTTCCGGGGTTCGTCTTCGCCAGATGGCCGCGGTGTTCGGGCTTGGACTTGTTCCACGCGTCAGACCATTGCTTCCAATCTGACGTGGCCAGTGACGCGTCCATGTCCAAGAACCAGTCTTGGAAACCGGCCGGCGCGGCGACTTCTTCGCGCACTTGGTTGCCGTCGCGATCCTCTTCGCCGACGGCGATGTTGAAGATCATCTTCAGCAAGTAGCGCATCCCGTAGGACATGGCCGCGCCGGCGGCGTGCGTCAGCGTCATCACATCGCCGCCCTTGGCACCCTTGCCATCGGCGGGCATGTCGACCCGGTAGGTGCGCGCGTGCCCGGCCGCCTGCGTCACGTAGCACAGGACGCGGACATGCGCCGGCAGTGGACTATCAGCGGTGTCGAACGACAAGCCGAAGCCCTCGTCGGTGTAGATCGGCCGAAGCGCCAGATCAAGCGCCTTGTAGCTGGCGTACTTGCTCTTCGTCTGCGGATTATTTGAATCGGCGTCGATCGGGCGCATCCGCTTCTGTGCGCGGTTCATCGCCTGGTTGAAGTCCTGCTCGGCGACTCGCTTCATTTCCCGCTCGCGCATGTCCATCAACGCCTGCAGTTTCGCGACGTCGAAGGCTGGATCGGCGGCGAACCGCTCGATCATCGACAGGGCCGGATCGGACGTCGGCGCCGGAACGAGCGCCACGTCTTTGACCGCGTTAGCGACGGCCACGGGCATCCTCCCGTTCGCAGTCGCGCGTGTTCTTTTCGATCTCGGCGGGGAAGATCAACCGCCGGCCGAGTGCGCCCCAGAAATCCGCAATGAAGCACTCGCAGTAGTCCACGACTTCCTGACGGAGTGTCGGCCCGATCCGGCGAGCGCCAAACGCGAGCGGCAGCATCCTGTCTGTCAGCCGCTCATGGGCGTCCTCGATCGTCCAGGCGTCCAGCGCCTGAAAGTCTTCGCGCACGTGCAGCACGAACCGGCGCGCATCGTTCCGCTCCGCACTGAACACCGGGTCAGACCAGGCCGCCATCGGATACTGACGGCTGAACACCTTGAGGGCGATCTGTTCCAGCTGGCTCGGCAACGGTCCAGACATCCAGCCCGTGCTCTGTTGCTGTCCCATTAGTGACTCTGCTACTCTCGACATTGACGAAACCTACCTTTCGTTGATCTACCGGCCCGCGATTCGCAGTCGCGGGCTTTTACTTTTCTGCCTGTCGTTCGTCGAAGATCAGCCAGCCCTGATTCACGGCGTAGCGGATCGCCAGTACCCCGAAGAACCACTTCGCGAAGAACAGCCAGGGGATCGTCATGGCTGTTTCCCCTCCGCTTTGGCGATAGCGGCTTCGGCGGCGTTCAACTTGTCGAGAACCACGCCGTTCGTCAGCATGTCGCGCAGCCCGTGGTAGCTGGCTACCATCGCCTTCAGCGCAGCCAGCAGATCAGGCGCGGAGGCAATCAGACGCGCGTTGGCTTCCCGGTGCGGACCAAACGACAACCAGCTGTTTTCATATGGCGCATACGTAATGACTTCGCTGCCAATCGCCGACAGAGACGTGAACCCATCGTCGTCCCACTTACACGGGCCGGGGGTGTGCTGCTCGCTCACTGACACACCGTCCGCGTCTCAGATTCCACCGTGCCGTTGCACAGGGTGCGCGTCCGCTGTTCCTGCCTACACTTCGGGCCGGGGTGCGTCCTGATCTGCGCTGGCGTGACGACGTTGATCCATGGTCCCCACGCCGGATCGATACAGACGGGCGGCGGCGGTGGAGGCGGCGCGCATCCCGTCGTGCTGGCATACGTCCGCTCGGCGGTGAAGTCAGGATTCAGGCAGCGGCCAACGGTCGCGCCGAAGAAGAAGTCCAACTGATAGACCGCGCAGGTCGGACCCGGCAACGTAAAGTAGCCGTTCGATCGCGGCGGAATGACGACGTTCTCGTGCTTCCCTGCCCAGTTCAGATTGCATCCCGCGGCACCGCTCACGATGACGCCGGCGCTCAACACGATCGTCTGGTCGCTCGGGTTGTAGCACCGGACCGCTGACAGGTTGCTGTAGTCGCAATCCGTGCGGGCGAAGGGACGCGCGGGGATCGCTGGCGCCGACGGGGTCGGCGTAGCAGCGATCGGCGGCGCGGGTGATGGCGTGGGCGCCGGAACAGGTTCAGCGGCAACCGGAGTCACAATCGCGCTCGACGCAACCGGCGCCACCGAGGGGCCTGTCGGCGTCCTTACATCCGAACAGCCGAGGACGAGCGCCAGTGAGAACACGCCCACCACGAACAACAGCACCGATTTACCGAATTCACGTTGAGAGGGAGTCATCATGTCGTGGCTCATCTAGCTGGCGGCTCTGAACTGCGCACTCGCGCGCCGCTGCCGATCTTTCAAGGCGTCCGCGTTTCCCATGGCCTTCTCACAATCCGATCGCCGCCAACGCAACGGCTTCAACGTCGCCGGCATCACAAAGCAGGTCGCGCGCTTGATCTGCGCATAGACCGTCTTCGGGGCTTCACCGCGCCAATCGCTGTACTGCTGCAGCGTCAGCCAGTCGCCGCACGTATCGAGTCGCAGGGTCGGCTTCATCGCGCGTCCGCTTTCAACTTGTCGATCTGGCAGAGCAGGGCGCTGATGACGTCGTGCGCCTCCTGCTCGATCTCCTCGACTTCGAACTTGGTGAAGCCTTTGTCTTCGTGCTGCGCGTACGTCGCCAGGTAATCGGAGAATTCCTTCAACGTCCGGGCGGTGTGCGAGGTATTGGAGCTGCAGCGACGCGGCTGGAAGAACACGCCGCCGCACTCCTTCGCCAAGTACTGGATGAGCACGCAGTTGCCCGCCGCGCGCGTCACCGGCCCGATCCAGCGGGCCTGAAACTGCACATCGGGTTGCGCGTCGTCCGCCGCTTTCAGCAGGTAGGCGTAGCCGACCCCGGCGTCATCGGCGATCGCTTTCGGTGGGCGGGGCCCGTCATGCACAAGACTGCGCACGGCTGCGACGAGGGTCATCGGCGCGGCTCCGTTTCGTGGCAACTTTCGTGTGCGCCGTCCCGTTCCCGCGACGGTGCCCGCAGGACACCATCTGAGCCATGGGACAACTGAGCACTTTCAAGGACGCGCTTGTTGCGGATGATCCGATCGAACTCCCGGAAGAACACCGTCGCAGCCTCGGCCGCACTGAGCTCACGCAGCTGCTCGCCGTCGCCCGCGCCGATCGGGTCTTGTACCGGCTGCACCGCGCCCGCTACCGGCGCTCGATGCGACGCTTGGCGGTTCTGGTCAGGGGAGACGGCCACGTTAGGCCGCCTTCTTCCGTCGCGCCTTCTTCGGCAGGAAATCGACCGCTTCCAAGCCGGTGAGGTTAATCAGCTTGATCAGCAGGGGCCCTTGGGGGAACGCCCGACGATGCACGTAATGCTGAATCCGGAGGCGGCTTTCACCCAGCTCGCGGGCCAAGCCGGACGTCGTGCGACCCGTGGCGTCCATCCACTTCGCCAGGGGCGTATTGGCAAGCAACATGGCGACACGATAAAGCCATCTGGCTTTGCATGTCAACCTATTTCGCTTGTATTACTAATCTATATGGCTTGATGTGCTATTAACACTGCCACGCATGGGAGAACTCGAGCAACTGGCGCGGCAGCGCATTCGGAAATGGCGCGACCAGAACAAGGTGTCCCAAGAGCGACTCGGCCAGGTGACTGGGACGCACCAGACCACCGTGGGCAAGTGGGAGAAGGGCGATCTGTCGATCGACATCGACACACTGGATCGCTGGGCTCGCTTCTTCGGGCGCACCCTCTTCGATCTCGTCGCGCATCAAGATTCGGCGGGTGAGCCATCGGAAGTTGTCGCGGCGTTTAACGCCCTGCCGACGGACGATTTGCGGGCGTCGTTCCTGAACGTAATGAAGGAGGCCGCGCCCGACCGAAGGACCGGTGCAACGAAACGACCAAAGCGCGGAGCGAGGCACGAATAAACGCGGGCAGCTCCTGATACACCAGGTACGCCGCGTGGTCTTCTGCAGACAAGCGAACGACGACGGAACGCCGACGGGTAGCCATATATTGGCCGAGTGCTTTCTAGGGGGCGTTGAATGTCACCAGTACATCTGACGGGTGAAGGCCAACTCTACGCATGTAGCGCCGAGTTTGCAACGGCGATGTGACAAGCTGGGTCAGCCCGAGCAATCGATCACGAAAGAGAGATCACGGGGCGAATTCTGTCGCGAGGCGAACGATGACCACCATGCAAAATGTGCGCGATCAATCATCGGGACTCCGTTCACGTGCGGGAACTGTCGGCGTGGTTGTGCTGGTGCTCGCCGCCGTGATGCTCGTCGAATGGCTCGGCGGCACGGCCCGCAACGATCAAGCGGGCGCCTTCGCCGCGTGCACGCAATTCGTCGAGCGCACCCTTCGATCGCCGGGCAGTGCGCAGCATCCAGCCTTCTTAGACGCCGCCGTTTCCAATGAGGATCCGGTCTACGTCGTCACCTCGCATGTCGATTCACAGAACGGCTTCGGCGCGCTGCTGCGCACGAGCTACCGCTGTGAAGTGGCACGAGAAGGCCAGGGCTGGAAGCTCGTCGATCTGAAGGTCAACAATAAATGACCGTGCATCCGATGCGCCCGCCCCGCACGCCGAAACCACCAAAGCGCGAACAGATCACCGTCGATCGATCGGATGGAGGATTGGAAATCCGCATCGAGCCCACGCCGGCGACCGTGACACCCTTCCCGAAGAAGTAAACGCATGGCACGGACGCGCCCGCGGCCGAAGCGTACGCGGCTGGCCACCGGCATCTACGCCGACAAGCACGGCATCGGGATCATCGTCCGCGGGAAAGAGCATCGCTATCCGCTCGGCACGCCACTCGAGCAACTGATCCGGAAGCGCCGCGATCTGCTGGACGCGCCAGCTGCGCGCCGCGGCACCCTCGCGAAAGACTGCGCCGATCATCTGCTGACCGTGCCCGACGGCCGAGCCCGCAACGAGCAGAAGGCGATGCTCGACCACTGGATCGACGTGTTCGGCCCGCGTGCGAGCGGAAGCATCGAGCCGAAAGAGATTCGCGCGCAACGCGCTGCCTGGTTGACGAAGGGGCCGAACGGCGAGCCCTTCAGCCCCAAGCACCTGAACAACATGCTGCACGCCTTGCGGGCGGTCTACAAAACCAACTATGGGCAGACGCTAAACCCGGCCGCCGATGTCGACGTGCTGCCCGTGACGTACCACGACGCGCGCGCGATCCCAGACGCCCTGATCGATCGGATTCTCGACGGCATGTCCGATACCGCATGGCCGGTCAACCCGAAGAAGAAGGCCCCGCCGGCGAACCTCGCAAAGTATCGTCTCCGGGTCATGCGGGAAACCGGTCTGGCCCAAGCGATGCTGAAGCGCGTCGAGCTCCATCACCTGAACTTTCGCTCCCGGGAAGTCTACGTCTCGCAGCGCATCAAGGGCCGCGGCGTCATCGGCGCGACGTTGCCGCTAACGCTGGCCGGCGCCGCCGCGTTCAAGGCGCTGGTGAAAGCGGGCGGGCTCGGGCCCTTCTCAACGCGCTCGCTGGCGTACGCGTGGCGCCGGGCCGTGAACCGTGCGCGCGACGCCTGGACGGCCCAGGAGGCGACGAAGGCCCGGCCCAAGCCGTGGCCGCTGTCCGACGACGTCCGCGCCTACGACCTGCGGCATTCGTTCGGGACGGCGGTCCTGGTCGCGACCGGGGATCTCGAGGCAACGGCGACGCTGATGCGCCATGCGAACATCAACACGACGCGCCGCTACGCCCAGGCCGCGGCGAACATCCGGGCGCAACAGGCCGTCAAAGCACTGAACAAGGCGACGGCTTCCAAGTAATATTTCCGAAATGAAGACACCAGAAGCGACTCGGTTTTGGCCAAAAGTAGACAAGTCTTCGCACCCTCAGGGGTGCTGGCTTTGGACGGCTTCTACGTTTCGTAGCGGGTATGGCCAGTTCACGACATCAGGCGGCGTGAACATCATGGCCCACCGATGGTCGTACCAGTTCGAACGCGGCGCCATCCCGGCCGGAATGTTTGTGTGCCACAACTGCGACAACCCAACATGCGTCAACCCAGCGCATCTGTTCATCGGAACGCACCAAGACAACGTCAACGACCGGGAACGAAAACAACGCCGGGCTGCGCCCATCGGACGCAGTAGCAACCTGTCAAAGCTTTCAGAGCATGACGTGCTCGCCATTCGCGCATCAAACGAGCCTACACAAACGCAGGCCGCTCGCTATCGCGTCGGCGCGCAAACGATTCGCCGGATCAGAAGGAGGCTGACTTGGTCGTACCTGCCGACCCATGCTTCCAACTTGCTACCATGACCGTCTCGAAAACAACGGTATTTATGGAAGAATCGAGAAAAATCGAGACACCGGAAACACGCCGACAATTCGGGCTGGAATCGCTGGATTTGGCCCGTTCCCTCTGTGAAATGGCTGGCTCCTCGGGCTGGACTCGAACCAGCAACCCTCCGGTTAACAG
>JAICQA010000406.1 GCA_025929595.1 Xanthobacteraceae bacterium | reverse complement strand
TTTGTGTTCCATCCTTGTCCTCACGTTGCTTGATTCATAAAATTTCCCCTCATGGCCGGGCTCGTCCCGGCCATCCAGAGTCTGGATCGCCGGGTCACGCCCGGCGATGAGGGACACAATTTGAAGATTTGCTTTGCGATGCTTCTCGTTGGACTCGTCGTCCCGGCCAAGCGAGTTGCGGGACGACGGATTTATTTTCGGCGTCAGCCGCCGGTGCAGCGCATGCCTTCGGTGGAGACGTTGCCGCGCTTCAGGCGCGCGCAGGCCATGTCGCGCAGCGTGCTGCGGTCGCACTCGCGCCGCCAGATCGCCATCTGCTTCGAGTTGTCGATCCCTTCGTCGACATAGGCGACCAGCATGATGCAGGCCTGATGGTCGCGCACCTGGGCGGCGCGTTGCGGATCTTCCTTCGCCTGCGCGGCCGCCGCCGGCGCGAGCGCCAACGCCAGCAATAGCGGAAGAGCCAGGCGCAGATTTCGTTCGAGCATTTCCTTCCCCAGCGGAAACACGCGCCGATACTAGCACTGCCGCCGGCGCGTGCATCGGTAACGTAAATTTTTCAGCCTGATCGTTGAGCTTAAAAGTTCTGCTTAAGCGCGGCTTCTCCCCGCCGCGCGGCGCGATCCTGATAGTTGGGAACGGCCCGTCGAGCGGCCGTCCTCATGCAATCCGGCTCTCCACGGGCGCAATCCGCGCACCACGCGCGGCCAGCGTAACCAGTGAGGAGCGCCATGAAACTTGCAATGACCATCGCCGCGGCCGCCATCGCGGTCGCGATCACGTCCATTCCGTCCGCCACGCCGGCCGCGGCCTACTGCTATCCCAACGGCGCATTGACGCTATTCTCGCTCTGTCCGCCGCCGGCCACGAACACGCATAACGGCGGCGGTTCGAGCGCCGGCCCGTATGTCATCGGCTGCATCGGGGGCTCCGCGCTCGGCCTCATCATGGCGGCGCTGATCAAGGGCCGCACCACCAATTCCGAGCTCACGATCGCCGAAGCGCAGGCCATCGCCTTCTCCTGCGGTCTTCTCGCGTTCCCGGTCATCGGCAGCTACACCGGCCCGCGCTGATTACCTGACTCACTGTTGCGGCAAGAGCCCGGAGCCGCACGGCTTCGGGCTCTCTTTATTATGTGAAATTATGTGAAGGCCTGCGCCGCGCGGCGGATTGCGTGCAGCAGCCGCGCGTCTTCGCTCTTGACTGTCGACACCCGCGCCTCGGGCAGCATCGGGAACGTGACGATCGAGATTTCCCAGAGATCGACGCGTGAGAGGCGACGCACACCCGACTTCGGCTCGGTGCGGCCCTCCACCGTTCGGAAGCCAATAGAGAGCCCGTCGAGCGCGCCGGCGCGCATCAGCGCCAGCACTTCGCGGCCGCGTTCGACTTCCGGCAGGATGCGCCCGCGCACGGCGAGGCCGTGCGCGTCTTCGCGCAGCTCGAGCCAGACGCCGATCGGCTCGGCGGGATCGTGCTGAAACAGCATCTTGATGCCGCGCGCGCCGCGACGCGCGAGGCTCTCCGTGAAGGCGCCGGGCAGCACGAGATCGCGGCCGAGATCGACCACGCCGAAGCGGCTCGCATAGCCGGAAAAGCTGCCGTCGGCCTCGACCGCCTTGAGATCGCAGGCGACGGCTTTGGTTTCGTGTGCGATTGAGGTCATCGAAAGTGTCCTTCAGCCATATTCCGCTCGGGTCCGGCCTGCGGCCGGCCCGAGGGTGAACTCCAGCGGGGACCCAGCCTGGATTCCCGCTTGCCGCACCGACGAGCCCGGTTTAGGGCGAGTGCCCGGCGCGGCGAATATTAAGTGGCCGCGCTGGCCGCTCGCTTTGCTCGCCAGCGCGGCGCGGGAATGAGCGGATGATGTTTCGCTAAACTCGCGAACGCGACGGACGCCTGTGCCCGTTGCCGACATAGCCGCGCCTGCGCCTGCGCAGGGACGGCGCGCCGCGTTTTTCCGCGAGCGGGGCGGGGCTGCGCGCGGCGTCGAGCCGTTGCAGCGTCTCGACGAATTCGCGGAAGACGCGCGGCGCTTCGGGCGCGCGCGCCCTCTTCTCGCGCGCAAAAGGTGGGCGCGGCAGCAGCGCGCGGATGCGTGGGGGCATAGAGGTCTCCTCGTCGTCCCGGGCGCGGCGCACGCGAAGCGGCGCGCCGCAGACCCGGGACCGTTATCGATCATCTCTGGACGGTCCCGGCTCTCGCTGCGCTCGGCCGGGACGACGGGCTATCGGTGTCTGTCGTTAAAGCGGGCCAGCTACCGAACGAAATCCTCGA
>JAICQA010000402.1 GCA_025929595.1 Xanthobacteraceae bacterium | reverse complement strand
TGCCGTCGCGGCCGAACGCGTAATCCTGCGCGAGCGTCGCGACATTCACTTCGCCGCTCTTGGGGAATGCCGCCGCCGCGGCATAGGCGTCCTGC
Source organism: Xanthobacteraceae bacterium (assembly GCA_025929595.1). Classification (GTDB taxonomy): domain Bacteria; phylum Pseudomonadota; class Alphaproteobacteria; order Rhizobiales; family Xanthobacteraceae; genus JAUSIF01. Next base: position 2,204 of record JAICQA010000402.1, on the reverse strand, counting down.
GTGGAATTGCGGCTGGTGCGGAAGATGTAGCGGTTCCACTTCTCGCCGGTGATCGCGTCGGCAACTGCCGGTTCGACCAGCAGCACCTTCTTGTAGTCCTGCGCGATCGGAAGCATCGCGAGCGCCGCCGCCGACGAGGTCGTGCCCACCGCGATGTCCACCTTCTCGTCGCCATATGCCTGCTCGAGCAGCGAGCGCGCCAGGTCCGGCTTTAGCTGGTCGTCCTTCACGCTCACGACGATCTTGCGGCCCTCCCAATTCATCGAGCCCTTGGTGAGATATTCGAGACCCATCATGAACCCGGTCTCGGTCTGCTTCGCGTACGCCTCGAGCGCGCCGGTCTTGCCGGCGATGAGCGCAATCTTCAGATCCTGTGCGCTGGCGCCCCCAGCCACCATGCACGCCGTCGCCGCGAGCGCCGCAAGCGCGGCCCGCCTCTTGAAACTCTTCATCGTGAAGTCCTCCCGATTACGTGCGCCCGGCCAAGGGCACACGACATTTTTCCGTTGCGCTCAAGCTTATCGGGAATGGTGCGCTCCACAAGCGGGAGCGGCCGCGCCGCGCGGAACCCGGTGGTTGCGCCCCTTGGCGCGCCACGAATGAATTGTATCGCTCGCGCAGCGGTACGGCGGCGCGCTCTTCGGGGCGCCATCGGAATTCGCTGCGATTACCCCGTCTTCCCGAAAATCTCGCGCCCGATCAGCAACCGCCGGATTTCGCTCGTGCCCGCACCGATTTCGTAGAGCTTGGCGTCGCGCAGCAGCCGCCCGGTCGGGAACTCGTTGATGTAGCCGTTGCCGCCCAGGAGTTGGATCGCGTCGAGCGCAATCTTGGTCGCCCCTTCCGCCGCATAGAGGATCGCACCCGCGGCGTCTTCGCGCGTGGTCTCGCCACGGTCGCAGGCTTTCGCCACCGCATAGACGTAGGCGCGCGCGGCATTCGCCTGCACATACATATCGGCGAGCTTGCCCTGCACGAGCTGGAACGTGCCGATGGACTCGCCGAATTGCTTGCGCTCGTGAACGTAAGGCAGCACCACGTCGAGCGCGGCCTGCATGATGCCCAAGGGACCGGCCGCCAGCACGGCGCGCTCGTAGTCGAGCCCGCTCATCAGCACGCGCACGCCTTCGCCGACCTTGCCGAGGATGTTTTCCTCCGGCACCTCGCAATCCTGAAACACGAGCTCGCAGGTGTCCGAGCCGCGCATGCCGAGCTTGTCGAGCTTCTGCGCGGTCGAGAACCCTTTCATGCCCTTTTCGATCAGGAAGGCGGTGATCCCGCGCGGCCCCGCCGACGGATCGGTCTTGGCATACACGACGAGCGTATCCGCCACCGGCCCGTTGGTGATCCACATCTTGGACCCGTTCAGGACATAGCGGTCGCCCTTCTTCTCGGCACGCGTCTTCATCGAGACGACGTCCGAACCAGCGCCGGGCTCGGACATCGCGAGCGCGCCGACGTGCTCGCCGGAAATCAATTTCGGCAGATATTTCCGCTTCTGCGACTCGTTGCCGTTCCTGCGGATCTGATTGACGCAAAGGTTTGAATGCGCGCCGTAGGAGAGCCCGACCGAAGCCGAACCGCGGCTCACTTCTTCCATCGCGACGCAATGCTCGAGATAGCCAAGCCCCGAGCCGCCGTATTCTTCCTCAACCGTAATCCCGTGCAGGCCAAGCTTGCCCATCTCCGGCCACAGGTCGCGCGGGAACTGGTTGGTGCGGTCGATCTCGTCGGCGCGCGGCGCGATGTTGTCGTCGGAGAACGAGCGCACGCTGTCGCGCAGCATGTCGGCCGTCTCGCCGAGGTCGAAATCGAGGCCCTTCCAGGCGTTGCTCGCCATTTTTCTCTCCCTATCCGCCCGCCGGGGCGTCGGCCTTGTCCGCCAAGCACATCATGGTGGCGAGCATCTGCGCAACGGCCTTCTCGCCGTCCTTGTGACGCGCGATTACCTCGGCCTCGACCGCCAGCAGCGTGCGGCCGGGCTTGATCACCCTGCCACGCCCAATAAAAACCTCGCCCGCCGCCGGCGCCATCAGGTTCACCTTGAACTCGACGGTCAGCACCGACGAGCCCGATGGCATCAGAGAGAACGCGGCGTAGCCGGCGGCACTGTCGGCAATCGTTGTCGTGATGCCCGCATGCAGGAAGCCGTGCTGCTGGCAAAGATCGCGCCGGAACGGCAGTTCGATTTCGCAATAGCCCGG
>JAICQA010000272.1 GCA_025929595.1 Xanthobacteraceae bacterium | reverse complement strand
GGCGCGCGCCAGCTCGGGCGATGCCACGGCGAGCGCGACCACGGACACGCCTGCCAGGAGGAGCGCGCGCGAGCGAATTCTGATAGATGACATTGGGGGGCACCGCCCTTCTCGTTGCGGAGGTTACCGCAGGCGGCGCCAGGCTCGGGGCCGCTGCGGGCGCCAAGCCGCTATTTTCAGCACTTGTGATATTTCCGCCACGCGGTCGGTTCGGGAATTGCTTAGATGACCGTCACATAGCTGGCAGCGGCCGGCCGGATGCGGTTTATGGTGACATTGCCGACTGGCGGCTATAGCTCCGCGCATGAGAGCGACGAAATGCCGGTGAACGCTGAAACACAAGCGAAGCCCGATTCGCCGCCGAATTCCGGCATCGTCTGGCTCGCGTCGTTCCCGAAATCCGGCAATACCTGGACGCGGACCTTCCTGCACAATCTCGTCAAGCTGCAATCCGGCGAGCACGATACGCAGGACATCAACGCCATGGGGCGCTTCTCGACTTGGGAGATCAACAAGCAATATTACACCGACGCGCTCGGCTTCGAGCCAACCGAGGTGCATCGAAACGAGATCGCGTCAGTGCGCCACAAGGTGCAGCAACGCATCGCCGACGAGGCCGATGGTCTTGTTTTCGTCAAGACGCACCACGCGCTGGTGACGGACCGGGGCTCCACGACCATCAATACCGGCGTCACCTCCGGCGCGATCTATATTGTGCGCAATCCGCTGGATGTCGCGATCTCCTACGCGCATCACATGGGGCGGGAGATCGACGATGCGATCGAGGCGATGGCGACCGAGAACGTCGAGACGCCGGTCAGCGAGAAGGTGGTCTACGAGGTCTACGGCTCCTGGAGCCAGCACGTGTGGAGCTGGACCCGCACGCCGCACCCGGCGATCTATGTGATGCGCTACGAGGAAATGCTGGCCGAGCCGGAGAAGATCTTCAGCGGGCTCGCGCGGCATCTCCTGCTCGATCCGACGCCCGCGCAATTGCGCGAGGCGATCGAACGCTCCTCGTTCGAGAAGCTGAAGGAGCAGGAGGACAAGGAAGGCTTCCGCGAGAAGCCGAAACAGGCGCAGCGCTTTTTCCGCGAGGGCAAGGCCGGGCAATGGAGAGATGTGCTTACGCCGCAGCAAGCCGAGCGGATCGTCCGCGATCACGGCGAGCAGATGAAGCGATTGGGTTATCTCGCCGCGGACGGACGGCCAGCCTGAGCCGCTATTGACGGCAGCAGCCGGCGCCAATAGGTCTCGCCCGTACGAAGCATTTCGGGCCCGTAGCTCAGTGGTAGAGCACCTGACTTTTAATCAGGGTGTCGATGGTTCGATCCCATCCGGGCTCACCAGCCAAAATGCCGGCGACCCCACCCAAGGGTGAGGCCGCCAAAACTTTAAATCATTACTTCTTCTTGGTGGCCATCTTCGGGTTGGGCATGCATTTGGCCGTTGACTTGCCTTTGATGGCGGCTTCGCACTGCGCCATCGTATCGTAGCGGCATTCCGGTCCCTTCTTCTCCTCTGCACCTTCCGAGCAGAAGGCCTTGTCGGTGCCGGCCTTGGTCTGCGCCAGGGCCGGCTGGGCCGCCAAGCCGAGACCCAAGGCAAGCGTCAGTAATGCGAGCGTTCGCATGGGTATTTCCTCCTTCGTGCAATTTGCAACGCCGGTGATCTGTCCTGGTTCCACCGGCTACCGAACTGGTGCACGGCGAGCACGCGCGGCCCGCAAGGGCGGCGCGATCTAGCCCGGCAATCGGGCCGTCTGCGGCAGCAGGAACGGCCCGTCGGGCACGCCACGCACCTGGACCCGCACGCCGTAGAGGGCTGCAATCAGGTCGTCCGTCATCACGTCAACCGGCGCTCCGGATGCGATCCGGTTTCCGTCCTTGAGCGCAACGATCTCGTCCGCCGCCATGCTGGCGAGATTGAGATCGTGCAGGATCATCAGCACGCCACCGCCGCTTAAGGCGTGCTCGCGCGCGAGCCGCAGAATGAGCAGTTGGTGGGACAGATCGAGGCTGCTGGTCGGCTCGTCGAGCATCAGATAGGTGCAGCCGTGGCTCCAGACCTGCGCGAGCACGCGGCCAAGCTGGACGCGCTGTTTCTCACCGCCCGAGAGCGTGCCGTAGACGCGATCGGACATCGTCGACATGTCGACCGCCACGAGCGCGCGCTGAACGAGACGGTACTGCTCCGCCGCCGTCAGATTGCGGCGTATGCCCAGCGTGACGATCTCGGACACGAGAAACGGAAATACGACCTCGGTTGACTGTGCGAGAACGGCGCGACGGCTCGCCAATGCGGCAGTTGTCCAATGCCAGAGCGCGCGGCCGTCCAGTTCGATCTCGCCGCCGGTCGTTTTGCGCTCGCCGGTCATTGCCTTGAGCAGCGTCGATTTTCCCGCTCCGTTCGGTCCGACAATGGCGAGTACCTGCCCCGGCGACAGGCTCAGATCGACGTCCTGAAGGAGCGTTTTGCCCTTGATCGCCACCGTGACGCCGCGCGCGACCAGCATGTCAGCCTCCAAGGGCCGCGCGGTTGCGGTGAACGAGATAGAGGAAGTACGGCGCGCCGATGATGGCCGTCACGACCCCGATGGGCACTTCGGCCGGCACGGCGACCGTGCGTGCCACGATGTCGGAGAGGAGCAGCAACGCACCGCCCGCGAGCGCGCATCCAATCAGCAACCGGTCATGCATCGGCCCCGCGCTCAGGCGAAGGAGATGCGGAACAACAAGGCCGACGAACCCGATGACGCCCGCGACCGCCACCGCGGCACCCACGCCGGCTGCCACCAAGACGATGGCCAGGCGTTTCAGCCACTGTGTGTCGACGCCCAGGTGGAAGGCTTCCGCCTCCCCGATCGCGAGGGCATCAAGTCCGCGGGCGAGCCAGAATGAGCCCACGAAGAGCGCGGCAAAAAACGGGAGCGCGATTCCGATCTTGAACCAGCTCGCGCCGCCGGTGCTGCCGAGCGTCCAGAACGTGAATTCGCGCAGCTGCTGGTCGCTGGCGACAAAAATCACGAGACCCGTGCCCGCCGCCGCCAGCGCCCCGAGCGCGATCCCCGCGAACAGGAGCATGGCGACCGACGTGCGCCCCTCGCGCGTCGCAAGGCTGTAGAGCAGCACGGTCGAGATCAGGCTGCCGAGAAAGGCGGATATCGGCAGCGCAAAGGCGAGCACGGCCTGCGGCAGAAACGCGCCCACCATGCCGCCGAATACGATCCAGAGGACGGCGGCGAAGGCGGCGCCGGTGGACACGCCGACCAGTCCGGGGTCTGCCAGTGGATTGCGGAATACGCCCTGCAGGACGGCGCCGGCGACCGCGAGCGTGGCGCCGACGAGCGCCGTCAGGATGGTCCGCGGCAGCCGAATGTCGAGCACCACGACTGCATCGCGCATCGCGATGCCCTCGGTGGGGCGAATGCCGTGTGCGGCATCCGCGAGGATCGCGAGGATATCCGCTGGCGCGATGAAAATCGGGCCGATGGCGAGCGCGGCTACAATGGCGGCGACAAGCAGGACCGCGCCCGCCGCGAGCATCAGGCCGCCCCGGCGCGCTGACGCGGCTCCCGTGCCGGCCGGCATGGCCACGCCGCCCGCGCTCATTGCCGGGCGGACGGCGCGCTCGTCCAGGGCCGCGGCGGGAGCTTCGCGAGGTTGAGTTCGGGATAGACCTGCGCCGCCAGCAGGTTCGCCGCATGTGCCGTGCGCGGACCGAAGCTCAGGTAATAGGACGGGATTGAGATCAGGCGCTCATCGCGCGCGGCCGGCGTCCCAACGAACGCAGTGAGCGAGAACATCGCCTTTGCGTCGAGGCCGTGATTGCGCTCGATCATGGTGATGACGACTTCCGGCGCGGCCGCGAGCGTCGACTCCGCGACCGCTGGCTTATAGCCGTGTATCGCCTTCATCGCGTTCTCGACGCCGGCGAGGTCGAAAATGCCGTCCGCGCTGGTCTCTGCGCCGCCGACAGTCGGAGAACCGCCTCCCACGGCGAGCACGAAGACCGCCTTGCGCGTTTTCTGAATCCTGGATCGCT
>JAICQA010000126.1 GCA_025929595.1 Xanthobacteraceae bacterium | reverse complement strand
GCAATGCCGTCCGGCTGCTGGGTGATATTCGGCACCGCGCCCTGCCCCGCGGGATTTGGCCCGCCCGCCATGCGCTGGCTCGTTACGATACCGCCAAGAAAGTCACGCGGGCTGTGGCACTCCGCGCAGTGGCCCGGTCCCTCGATCAGATACGCGCCGCGATTCCAGTGCGCGGATTTCGCATCGTCCCGCGGCGCCGGCGCTTCGTCGAAATACAGCAGCTTCCAGAACCCGATGCCGGCGCGCACGCTGAACGGAAACGTCAGCTCGTGCGCGGGCGCGCGCCCTTCCACCGCAGGCAGCGTGCGGAGAAACGCGAAAAGATCGCGCACGTCGGCGACCGTCATGCGGCTGTAGGAGGTGTAGGGAAAGGCCGGATAGTAATGCTCATTCGAAGGCGACGTGCCCTTGAGCATCGCGTTGACGAAAGCCGCCTCGCTCCAGCTTCCGATCCCATCGCGCCTATGCGGCGAGATATTCGGCGCGCGGAATGTACCGAAGTCCGACACGATCTCGCGCCCGCCGCCAAGTTGCGTCGCATCGTCCTGGTTGGGCGCCGCATGACAGGACGCACAGCCGCCCGCAAGGAACATCGTGCGGCCGTTGTCGGGATTGCCGCTGTATTCCGGGAGAGCGGAGGCCGGCACGGTCTCGGGCCGTGCCAGGCCGAGCGCGATCGGCCCGCCGAGCACGATAAGAATGAAGATCAGGACGATCAGGCGGCCCATCCACCCCGCTCCGCTGCCGTCGCCTTCTTAGCCCGGAATCGCCGCGCCGTCGCGTCCGGATTGTGTCCCCAACTGGCATTCGCGCGGGGACAAAAGGAGAATCGAAAGCGTTAGCGCACTTTCTGAATCGCTTCCCAAACGCGCAATGGTGTCGCCGGCATGTCGAGATGCTTGATGCCGAAGCCGCGGTCGAGTGCATCGACAACGGCGTTCATCACCGCGGGTGTGGCCCCGATCGTGCCCGCCTCGCCCGCGCCCTTGATGCCGAGCACATGCGTGGTGCACGGCACGTTTCGCGTCTCGAACCTGATCTGCACCATGTCGCGGGCGTGCGGCAGCGCGTAGTCCATCAGGCTCGCGGTGAGCAGCTGGCCGTCCTCGTCATACACGGCCTGCTCGCCAAGCGCCTGCCCGGCACCCTGCGCGATGCCGCCGTGAATCTGACCTTCGAGCAGCAGCGGATTCACCGTGAAGCCGAAATCGTCCACCACCCAGTAGCCGACGATAGCGATATTGCCCGAATCCGGATCGAGCTCGACCTCGCAGACATGCGTACCGTTCGGATAGGTCGGCGCCCGCGGATCGTATTTGTCCGCGGCCACGAGCTTCTCCGCGTCGACATCCGGTTTTGACGCCAGCGCGGCGAAAGTCACGAGACGATTGGAGCCGGAAACCCGCACCGCGCCGTCGACGATTTCCAGCTTGTCAGCCGGTGCGTCGAGCTCCTCCGCTGCGAGCTCCTTGAGCTGGCCCGCGAGCTTCTTCGCCGCCATACCAACCGACGGCGCGCCGGTCGGGATGGAACGCGAGCCGCCGGTGCCGCCGCCGGTCGGCAGGTCGTTAGTATCGCCCTGCCGCATGACGATTTTTTCGAGCGGCAGATCGAGATGATCGGCGGCGAACTGCGCATAGGCCGTTGCGTGCCCCTGCCCGTTCGACTGCGTGCCGATGAAGATGGTCGCCGTTCCGTCTTTCTCGATGCGCACTTTCGCGGTCTCGCCCGCCACGCCACCGCAGGCCTCGATATAGGTCGCAAGCCCGAGCCCCCGCACCCGGCCATGCTCGCGCGCATTCTTGGAGCGCTTGTCGAAGCCCTTCAGGTCGGCGAGCTGGAGCGCACGGTCGAGGTGGCCTGCGAACTCGCCGCTGTCGTAGGTGCGGCCGGTCGCCGTCTTGTAGGGCATGGCGGCAGGCGGAATGAAATTGATCCGCCGCAATTCCTGCGGCGAAATTCCGATCTCGCGCGCCACCTTGTCCACGAGCCGCTCGATGACGAACGCCGCCTCGGGCCGTCCCGCCCCGCGATAGGCGTCGATCGGCAGCGTGTGTGTATAGACCCCGCGCTGCGTGCACCAGGCGGCGGGAATATCGTAGACGCCCGGCAGCATGCCGGCACCGTTCGCAATGATGAACGGCCCGAAGTAAGCCAGATACGCGCCGAGATTGGCGACCGTATCGACGCGCATGCCGATGAAGCGGTTGCGCGCGTCGAGCGCCATCTCCGCGACGGTGACGTTGTCGCGTCCGTGCGCGTCGCCGAGGAAATGCTCGGTGCGGTCCGCGATCCAGGCCACCGCGCGTCCGAGTTCACGCGCCGCGATCACGGCGAGCGCATACTCGCGATACGGCCCGAGCTTGGTACCGAAGCCGCCGCCAACATCGCCCGTGATGACGCGCAGTTGCTCCTTCGGAATATTGAGCACGCGGTCGCACAGGGCATTGCGGATCGTGTGACTGCCCTGCGTGCTGACGGTCAGCATCATCACGCCGTTCTCGTCGAGCTCCGCGATCGCGCCGCGCGTTTCGAGATAGTTCGCGACGACCCGCTGATTGACGAGTTCGAGCGTGACCACGCGATGCGCCTTCGCGAAAGCCCGCTCGGTCGCCTCGCGGTCCCCGACTTCGGTGCGGAACGCGACGTTGCCCGCGCGCTCGTTCCACACAAGCGGTGCACCGTCTTCGACCGCCCCCTTGGTGTCGGCAATTGCGGGCAAGGGCTCCCAATCGATCTCAAGCGCCTCAGCCGCGTCGCGTGCGGCCTCAAGCGTCTCGCCGACGATAAAAGCTACCGCATCGCCGACGTGGCGCGCGGTGCCGTCCGCGAGCAGCGGATAGGGCGGCTGCCACATCTTTTCTTCGTCCACGGGCTTCACGATGCCCTGGCACGGCATGGAGCCGTAGGAGACGGTCTCGGCCGCGGTCAGGACGAGACGCACCCCCGGCCGGTCGCGAACGGCGGCGGCGTTGCTGATCCTGAAGGTCGCGTGGGCGTGCGGCGAGCGCACCACCACCGCGCGCAAGGCATCGGCCGGCATTCGGTCGGCGAGATAGCGGCCATGCCCGGTCAGCAGGGACGGGTCTTCGACCCGCACATGCGGCTGTCCGACTCCGAACTTCAACGGCGGCTCCACAAAAGACATCGCACCGAAACTCGGGCTTCCCGAGTTTCGGATCAAAAAAATTTTCGCAAGTCGGGTAAACCCGACTTGCGGTGTCGGTGCCCGGCGATGTCAGACCATACGTCGAACCGGCAGGGTCTTCAATTGGCCCTTTGCTGGATCGCCCGCCACACGCGCTCGGGCGTCGCGGGCATATCGAACTGCTTGATGCCGTATTCGCGGTTGAGCGCGTCGATGACGGCGTTCATCACCGCCGGCGTCGAGCCGATGGTTCCCGCCTCGCCGGCGCCCTTCAGGCCGAGCGGATTGGTCGTGCTCGGCACGTTGCGCGTCTCGAAGTGGAAGGTCGGGAAGTCGTCCGCGCGCGGCATCTGGTAGTCCATGAAGCTCGCGGTGAGCAGCTGACCGTCTTCGTTATAGATCGTGTTTTCCATCAACGCCTGGCCCGCGCCCTGCACGATGCCGCCGTGGATCTGTCCTTCGAGCAGCAGCGGATTGAGCGTGACGCCGAAGTCGTCCACGACCGTGTAGCGCGCGATCTCAACGGCACCCGTGTCGGGGTCGAGCTCGACTTCGCAGACATGCGTGCCGTTCGGGAACGTGTAGCCGGGTGGCATGTAATTTTTCACTTCCGCCACGCGCTCCTCGGGCTTCATCTTCTTGGCCAGATCGGCGAGCGTCATCGAGCGATTGGTGCCGGCGACGCGCACGACGCCGTCGGAGATTTCGAGCTTGTCGGCGTCGGCCTCAAGCTCGCGCGCCGCCACCGTCTTGATCTGTGTCACGAGCGTCTGCGTGCAGTCGCGCACCACCGGACCGCCGGTCGGCATCGAGCGCGAGCCGACCGTGCCGCCGCCATTGTCGAGCGCGTCGGAGTCGCCCTGCTCGACCCGGATCTGGTCGAGCGCCATGTCGATTTCCTGCGAGACGATCTGCGCGTAGGTGGTTTTGTGGCCCTGCCCCTGCGCAAGCGTGCCGATATGCACGGTGACGGTGCCGTTCTGCTCCAGGATGACCTTGCCGTCTTCCGGCGCGGTCAGGCCGCACGCTTCGATATAAGTCGAGAGCCCAATGCCGCGCACCTTGCCGCGCTGCTTCGACTCGCCCGCCCGCTTGTCGAAGCTCTTCCACTCCGACACATCCTGCGCGCGCGCGAGGTGGCCCGCGAAGTCGCCCGTATCGTATTTCTTATGCCCCGGATTCTCATAGGGCATCTGCGACTTGTTGATGAAGTTGCGGCGGCGCACTTCGTCCACCGCCGTGTTGGTCTGGTAGGCGACTTCGTCAACGAGGCGCTCGATGAGATACGCGGCCTCGGGACGGCCCGCGCCGCGATAAGCATCGACCGAATGCGTGTGCGTGTAGATGCCGCGCGCGCGAACGTAAGCGGCCGGGATGTCATAAACGCCGGTGTAAAGCGGCAGGCCGAGCGCCGGAACGTAAGGCGCCACGACCGAGAGATACGAGCCCATATTGGCGAGCACATCGACCCGCAGGCCGATGAACTTGCCATTCTTGTCAAGCGCCATCTCGGCGACCGTAAGATTGTCGCGTCCCTGGCAATCGCTCAGGAAGTGATCCGTGCGGTCCGAAATCCACGCTACCGGCTTCTTGAGTTGCTGGTTGGCGAACGCCGAGAGCACGTAATCGCGATACGGCGCGCCCTTGGTGCCGAAGCCGCCACCGACGTCATGCGCGAGCACGCGAATCTTGCTCTTCTCGAGATGCAGCATCTCGGCGAGGTAGTGCCGCTGCGCGTGGCTGCCCTGACTCGAGATCACCAGCTCAAGCCGCCCGTTGTGATCGGTGTCGGCGACGACGCCGCGCGGCTCCATGTAGTTGGCGACCAGCCGCTGGTTGACGACTTCGAGCCGCACGATCTTGTCGGCGCGCGCGAATGCCTTGTCGGCCTCTTCCTTATTGCCGGCCTCCAGCGTGAAGGCGTCGTTGCTGCCGTGCTCCGGCCACAGCGCCTGCGCGCCGGAATCGAGCGCTTTGCGCATGTCGACGATCGCGGGCAGCGGCTCCCACTCAATGCCGACGGCTTCGGCAGCGTCGCGCGCCTGCTCGACCGTGTCGGCCACGACGAACGCGACTTCTTCGCCGATATGCAGCACGCGGTCTTTCGGGAGCGCCAGATAAGGCGGCACCCAGATCTTCGGTCCGCCATGCATGTGCAGGATCAGCGCGCCGAGGCAGGGAAAGTGGCCGATCGATTCCGTCTCGGCATGCGTGAGCACCAGACGGACGCCCGGCATCTTCCGCGCGGTCTCGAGATCGGTGAATTTGAATTTTGCGTGCGCATGCGGCGAGCGGACGAACACCGCCCGCAGCGCGCCATCGGGAATGAGATCGGAGACGAACTTGCCCTTGCCCGTGACCAGCGGCGGGTCTTCGAGACGGAGATGAGGCTGGCCGATACCGAATTTCAACTGGCGCATGTTCGCTCCCTGGCTCTTGCCGGGTGAAATACTACGAAGTTCGGCCGAGGAAAACGAGAGCGGGACAAGCCTTTGGGCCGTTTCCCAAGCCCTCAATAGGGCAATCCGACGTAGTTTTCGGCCATCGCCATGGCCGCCGCCGGCGACGAGAACAGGTAGTCGAGCTCGGCGACCTGGAGTCGCCGCTCGAACGCGGTGTGGTCCGGCAGGTTGTGCAGCATGGTGGTCATCCACCATGAGAACCGCTCGGCCTTCCAGACGCGGGCGAGCGCCCGCGCCGAATAGTGGTCGAGACCTGCCACCGATTTCTCGCGGTAAAATTCCACCAGCGCGCGCGAAAGATAGTGCACGTCGCTCGCCGCGAGGTTCAGCCCCTTGGCGCCGGTCGGCGGCACGATATGCGCGGCGTCCCCGGCCAGGAACATCCGCCCGAAGCGCATCGGCTCGGCGACGAAGCTCCTGAGCGGCGCGATGCTTTTCTCGATCGACGGTCCCGTGACGAGTTGCGCGCGCGCCTCGTCGTCGAGCCGCATCTTCAGTTCGTCCCAGAAGCGGGAGTCCGGCCACTCGTCCACGTGCTCGTCGAGACTGCACTGCACATAGTAACGGCTGCGCGTCGGCGAGCGCATCGAGCAGAGCGCGAAGCCGCGCGGGTGGTGGATATAGATCAGCTCCTCCGACACCGGCGGCGTCTCGGATAGAATCCCCAGCCAACCGAACGGATATTCGCGCTCGAAGGTCTCGATGGCTTTCGCCGGCACGCTCTGGCGGCTGACGCCGTGAAAGCCGTCGCAGCCGGCGATGAAATCGCAGGCGACCTCGTGCTCCTGGCCGTCCTTGCGGTAGCGCAGCCGCGGCTTGTCGCCGTCGAAGTCGAACGGCTGCACGTCCTGCGCCTCGTAGATCGTGAGTGCGCCGCTCGCCGTGCGCGCTTCCATCAGGTCGCGCGTGATCTCGGTCTGCCCATAAACCGTGACGGTCTTGCCGGTCAGCTTTTTGAAATCGACGCGATGCCGCTGATTGCGGAACGCGATCTCGACGCCGTCATGCACAAGCCCTTCCGCATGCAGACGCGCGTCGACCCCGGCTTCCTCGAGGAGTCCGACCATGCCTTGCTCGATCACGCCCGCACGGATTCGGCCGAGCACGTAGTCCGCGCTGCGGTTTTCGAGAATGACCGTGTCGATGCCCTGGCGATGCAGAAGCTGGCCGAGCAGAAGCCCGGAAGGTCCGGCGCCGATGATCGCGACCTGGGTGCGCATGAAGTGGGGTGGTCCGGTTTCGAGTCGCGCGACCCTATGATTCGCGCGACCGCTCCACCATGGACAAAACCGCCAATCGCTTGAAGCCTATTCGGCGGGTGTGCCCTGTGCCGCCCTGCGGCGGCTGCCGATCAGACCGAGCCGGCGGCAAACCACGTAGAAAACCGGCGTGAAGATCAGGCCGAAGAAGGTGACGCCGATCATGCCCGCAAAGACCGGCGTGCCGAGCGCCTGACGAAGCTCGGCCCCTGCCCCGGTCGCCCAGACGAGCGGGACGACGCCGAGGATGAAGGCCATCGAGGTCATGACAATCGGGCGCAGGCGCAGCCGCGCGGCCTCGACGGCGGCCGAGACGATATCCTGGCCGCGGTCTTCGAGCTGCTTCGCAAACTCCACCATCAGCACGGCGTTCCGCGCCGCCAACGCGATCAGCACGATGAAGCCGACCTGCGTGAGAATGTTGTTGTCCTGCCCCGCGATGATGACGCCGGTGATCGCCGCGATCAGACACATGGGCACGATCAGGATGATTGAAAGCGGCAGCGTGAGGCTTTCGAATTGCGCAGCGAGCACGAGGAAGACGAACACCACCGCGAGCAGGAATGCGAAGATTGCGGTGTTGCCCGCCCGCTGCTGCTGGAACGCGAGCGTCGTCCATTCATAGCTGAAGCCGCTCGGCAAAGTCTGCGCCGCAAGCTGCTGCATGATTTCGATCGCCTGACCCTGGCTGTAGCCGGGCGCCGGCGCGCCGTCGAGCTCGGCGGCGGG
>JAICQA010000087.1 GCA_025929595.1 Xanthobacteraceae bacterium | reverse complement strand
CACTGCGCGCAGCATGACGCTCGTGAGCGCATAGATATGAAATAGCGGCAGCACGCAGATGACGCGATCCTGCGCCGGCTCGATCCCCTGCCCGCTCTGCCACGCGCCGTAGCTCGCGACCGCCGCCGTCAGATTGCCGTGCGTCAGCATGGCGCCCTTCGGCGTGCCGGTGGTGCCGCCGGTGTATTGCAGCACCGCAATGTCGTCGGGCGACACGTCGGGAAACTGCGCGCCCGGCTCATGCGCGAGCAGCGTCTCGTAATCCAGCACCTTGTCGCTCGGAGGGAATGTTTCGAGCGCGACAGGCGGCGGGCCCCAGCGCGCGTCGTCGCCGACGATCACGCGCTCGCAATGACCGTCCTTCAGCAGCTTCAGCGCGCGCGGCAGCATCGTCGGGAAAGTGGTCGTGACGAGCGTCTTGGCGCCGCTATCCTTCAGCTTGTAGGCGAGCTCGCGCTCCGCATCGAGCGGACTCAAATGAACGATCTTGGCGCCGAGCCGCAGCGCGCCGAAGAACGTGATCATGTGATAGGGTGTGTTCGGCAGATACACCGCGACCGGCGTTCCGCGGACGACACCAAGCCGGCGCAGTCCTTCCGCCGCCTTCTTCGAGAACGCAGCAAGTTCCGAATAAGTTATCTGCCGGTCGCGGTACTCGATGACGGGCTTGTGCCCGTAAGTATCCGCCGAATTGTCGAGAATCGCCGGCACCGTGCCGATCTCGATCAGCGCGTCCCAGCGCACGCCCTTTGGATAAGAGCGCTCCCACGGATATGGGCGCGTGAAGCTCACGCGCTCTTCTTCGCGGCGTCGGCGAGCGAAGCGAAGCCGCGCCCCTCGTCTGCGAGCTTGGTGAGATAGGACGAGGGCTCCAGGCTCTTGTCGCCGGAGCGCTTTGCATATTCGTGCAACTGGTCCCGGATATAAGGCAGGCCGACTTGGTCGCCGTAGAACATCGGCCCGCCGCGCCACACCGGCCAGCCATACCCATAGACCCACACGACATCGATATCGCCGGGACGATAGGCGATCCCCTCATCGAGGATCTTCGCGCCCTCATTGATCATCGGGAACACGAGGCGTTCGATGATCTCCTGCCGGTCGATCGGGCGGCGTTTGAAGCCGAGCTTCTGCGACGCGGCCGCAATCAGCGTCTCGACCTCCGGGTTCGGCACCCCAGCACGCGAGCCCTGCTCATAGACATAGAAGCCCTTGCCGGTCTTCTGGCCGAAATGCCCCTGCTCGCAGAGCGAATCCGCGATCTCCGCCCGCAGCCCGAAGGCGCGGCGGATGCGCCAGCCCACGTCGAGGCCGGCAAGATCGCCCATGGCGAACGGCCCCATCGGGAAGCCGAACTCCACCGCCGCCGCGTCCACGTCGCGTGGCATCGCACCTTCCAGGAGCAACCGCTCGGCCTGCGTCTGGCGCGGCGAGAGCATGCGATTGCCGACGAAGCCGTGGCAGACGCCGACCACCACCGGCACCTTGCCGATCTTGCGGCCGATATTCATGGCGGTCGCGATCACGTCGGGTGCCGTCTTCTCCCCGCGCACAATCTCCAGGAGCTTCATGACGTTCGCGGGGCTGAAGAAATGCATCCCGCACACGTCCTGCGGGCGTTTGGTGATGTTCGCGATGGCGTTCACGTCGAGATAGGAAGTGTTGGTGGCGAGCACCGCGCCGGGTTTGGCGATGCGGTCGAGCTCTGTGAACACCTTCTTCTTGATGTCCATTTCCTCGAACACGGCCTCGATGATGAGGTCTGCGTCCGCGACCGCTTCAAGTGAAGTCGCGCGCGTAAAGTTCGACAGGCGCTTGTCCATATCGGCCTGAGAGAGCGAACCGCGCTTGACGCTCGCGCCGTAATTTTTCTCGATCGTCTTGAAGCCGCGGTCGAGCGCCTCCTGCGACATCTCCACGACCGTGACGGGAATGCCGGCATTGGCGAAATTCATCGAAATCCCGCCGCCCATCGTGCCGGCGCCGATCACCGCCGCCTTCCTGATCTCGCGCGGCTTCACGTCGGCGGCCATGCCCGGAATCTTCGCGGCTTCGCGCTCGGCGAAGAAGAGGTGCCGTTGCGCCTTGGACTGGTCGCCCAGCATCAGCTTGATGAACGTGTCGCGCTCCTCTTTCAGCGCCTTGTCGATTGGTACGTTGAGCGTCCAGCGCACCGCTTCGATCGCCGCGCGTGGCGCATCGAGCCCGGCCTGCCGCTTGCCCGCGCTCGCGGCGGCCTCGTCGAATTTGGCGGGATCGTCGCGGAAAGGCTTGAGCTTGTCTTCGAGATCGCGCACGCGCCGGAGCGGGCGCTTATCAGCAAGTGCCTTGCGCACGAACGCAACGGCGCCCGCGATCAGATCCCCCTCGATGATCTCATCGACCAGTCCATGCGCCAGCGCGTCCTTCACCGGAATCGGATTGCCCGAGAGGATCATGTCGAGCGCCTTCTCGACGCCGACGAGCCGCGGCAGGCGCTGCGTGCCGCCTGCGCCGGGAATGAGTCCGAGCTTGATCTCTGGAAGTCCGAGCCGTGTGCCGGGCGATGCCACGCGGAAATGACAGGCAAGTGTGATCTCAAGCCCGCCGCCTAAAGGCGTGCCGTGCATCGCGGCGACGGTCGGCTTCTTGATCTCGTCGATCGCCGTGATCACGTCGATCAGGCTCGGCGCCTTCGGCGGCTTGCCGAACTCGGTGATGTCGGCGCCGGCGATGAAGGTCCGGCCCTCCGCCGCCAGCACGATCGCCTTCACCTCCGCATCCCCGTTCGCCTTCGTAAAGGCGTCGAGAATCCCCTGCCGCACTTCATGCTTCAGCGCGTGGACCGGCGGATTATTGACGACAACGACAGCGACCTCGCCATCCCGGCGAGTCTGGACAAAATTTGACACGTCCCGCTCCCCTTCTGCTCCGTGCGGCCACGCCTCAGGCGCGGCGACAGTGCCCAACACCGGTTGCCGCCAACACACAAAGCCGCCCGCAGCGCTCGTTCCGCATGTTTCGCCACGCGGAACTTTGTTCTGCAAGTTGACCTGAACGCTAGAAAGTGGTGGCATCGGTGTCAATCGGGTTGGGCGCCGTCCCGAAAACTTTCGGAGAACGTCGCGTCCGCAAGGAAAATGAACGGCAGATCCGCGCAGACGGATCGCTGGCGGGGAGTGGGACGTTGAGAACCGAGACGGCGTATGAGCGGTGGAGTGCGTCCGCGGGTAAGCTGGGCACCCGCCCTGCCAAGCCCGACCGCAAATTCGTAGTAGCCCTCGCACGCGGACTCGAAGTGCTTCGCGCCTTCACGCCGAGCGAAGGCCTGCTCGGCAATCAGGAACTCGTGGCGCGCACCGGACTGCCGAAGGCGACCGTCTCCCGTCTTACGCATACACTGACCAAGCTCGGCTATCTCAATCACATCGAGCGCCTTGGCAAATATCAGCTCGCCCCGGCGGCGCTGTCGATCGGCTATTCGGCGCTGGTCAACATGCGCATCCGCCAGATCGCGCGGCCCGTGATGCAGGAGTTGGCCGACTACGCGTCTGCGTCCGTCGCACTCGGCAGCCGCGACCGGCTCAATCTCATTTATATCGAGCACTGCCGCGGCACCGAAGGCGTCATGCTGCGCCTCGATCTCGGCTCGCGCGTGCCGCTCGCGACAACGGCCATGGGCCGCGCGCTGCTCGCGGCCCTTCCGCCGAAGGAACGCGACTGGCTGATGGGTCACATTCAGCGCAAGGAAGGCGAACGCTGGCCGAAGGTGCGCACCGGCATCGAGCGCGCCATCAAGGATCTCGCCACCAAGGGTTTCACGACATCCGTCGGCGAGTGGGAGCCTGACATCGCCGGAGTC
The DNA here is from genome assembly GCA_025929595.1 of Xanthobacteraceae bacterium. Taxonomy (GTDB): domain Bacteria; phylum Pseudomonadota; class Alphaproteobacteria; order Rhizobiales; family Xanthobacteraceae; genus JAUSIF01. The sequence goes on along the minus strand of JAICQA010000087.1, from coordinate 5,323 downwards.
GGCGTACCGCTCGCGCTCGCTGACGGCTCCGGAGTCTTCGCATTCAATTGCGGAGCGCCCGCATTCCAGCTTTCGCAAGACAAACTCGAAAATGACATCGGTCCGCGCCTTGTAAATGCCGTCCGCAACATCGAGTCGGCACTCACGGGGCTATAACAGGACCGAAACATGGGGAGAGAAGACAATGCACGCCAATGGCATTGCAACCGCAGGAACCGTAGCCGGACCTAGACGCGCGCATTCCGGCTGACGGCCATGACCTCGCTCACGCTCCAGAGTCGGGCGCAATCCGCACCCTCGCGGGCGGCCGCTCCGTTGCTCGCGGTCGATAATGTCGGTTTGCGCTTCGGCGGCATCGTCGCACTCGACGGAATTTCCTTCGAGCAGCATGAGGGGCAGATTCTTGGTCTCATCGGCCCCAACGGCGCCGGCAAGACCACGCTCTTCAACTGCCTGAGCCGCCTCTACACGCCGGACCGTGGCGACATCCGTTTCACCGGCAAGACGATTCTGAGTCAGCCCGCGCACAAAATCGCCGGCATCGGAATTTCGCGCACCTTCCAGAATCTCGCGCTCTTCCAGCACATGAATGTGTTCGACAATATCCGCGTCGGCTTTCATTCGACGACGAAGAGCAATTACCTGAGCGATGCGCTCAATCTCGGCGGTGTGCGCCGGCAAGACGAAGAAATCGAGTACGTCGCCTGGACGCTCATCGACTATCTCGGCTTGCGCGCCGACTCAAAGCGCATAGTTACAGACCTGCCCGTCGGGACCAGGAAGCGCGTCGAGCTTGCGCGGGCGCTTGCCGCCAATCCGCGGCTGTTGCTGCTCGATGAACCCGCCGGCGGCCTCAACCACCACGAGGTCGAGCATCTCGGCGAATTGATCCAGCAAATTCGCGCCGACCGTAATGTGACCGTGCTGCTGGTCGAACATCACATGAGCCTCGTCATGTCGATTTCCGACAAGGTCGTGGCGCTCGATTTCGGCCGCAAGATCGCGGAAGGGACGCCCGCCGAGGTGCAGAACGATCCGGACGTCATTCGCGCCTATCTCGGGACCGACCGCAAATGAGCGCCCAATTCCTTTCCGTACGCAACCTGAACGCCTTCTACGGGCAGACCCAGGTGTTGTTCGGCCTCGATTTCGACATGGCTGAGGGCGGCATCACCACGCTGCTTGGCGCGAACGGCGCCGGCAAGACGAGCACGCTGCGCGCGCTTTCGCGAATGCTGCACACGGTGGGTGACATCCGCTTCGAAGGCGAGGAAATCTCGCGCAAGGCAACCGAGGACGTCGCACGTCTCGGAATCGCGCATGTGCCCGAAGGGCGCGGCACTTTCGTGCGCCTGACGGTTGAGGAAAACCTGCAGCTTGGCGCTATCTCCCGCCCGGACAAGCGCGCCATCGCCAACGACGTTGATCGCATCTTCAATTACTTCCCGAAGCTGCGCGAACGCTACTACCAGCAGGCCGGGACGCTCTCCGGCGGCGAGCAGCAGATGCTCGCTATCGGCCGGGCGCTCATGCTGCGCCCCAAGCTGATGCTGCTCGACGAGCCCTCCTTCGGCCTCGCCCCTCTGATCGTCCAGGAACTGTTCGGCATTCTGCGCACGCTCAACCGGCAGGAAAAGGTCAGCATGTTCCTGGTCGAGCAGAACGCCTCGCTCGCGCTCGATCTCGCCGATCACGCTTATCTGCTCGAAACCGGTCGTGTCGTCATGTCGGGGCCGGCCAAGGACATCCGCGAGGACGAGGGCATCCGCCGCTCGTATCTCGGCTACTAGGAGCGACGCCATGGATCTGTTCATTCACCAGGTGCTCGCAGGCCTCGCCACCGGCGCGATCTATGCCTGCATGGCGCTCGCGGTGGTGATGATCTACCAGGCGATTGACCACTTCAATTTTGCGCAGGGCGAGATGGCGATGTTCTCGACATTCATCGCCTGGCAGTTGATGCAGTGGGGTTTCCCCTACTGGGCCGCGTTCTTTGTCACCATCGGCATATCGTTTGCCGCCGGCGTGCTGATCGAACGCGCGATCTTCCGGCCGATCCACGACGCGCCGATCCTCAGCCACGTTGTCATCTTCATCGCGCTGTTCGTCATCATCAACAGTTTCGCGGGCTTCATCTGGGAATTCACGATCAAGGCCTTCCCCTCACCCTTCGGCACGAAACCGGTGCTTGGCGAAGGACTCCTGAGCGCGCACGACGCGGGCATGATGGCTGTCGTCGGAATAGTGCTGCTGCTGCTCTACGGATTCTTCCGCTACACGCGCATCGGCCTCGCCATGCGTGCCGCGGCGGCCAATCCCGACTCGGCGAAACTCGTCGGGGTGCGCGTCGGCTGGATGCTCGCGCTCGGCTGGGGCATGGCTGCCGCGATCGGTGCCGTCGCCGGCATGATGATTGCGCCGGTCGTGTTTCTCGAACCGAATATGATGCTGTCGATCTTGCTCTACGGCTTTGCCGGCGCGGTCGTCGGCGGATTGACGAGTCCGGTCGGCGCGGTCCTCGGCGGCTTCTCCGTCGGGGTCGTGGAGAATCTCGCGGGCACCTTCATCCCTTACTTCGGCAGCGAGATGAAGCTCTCGATCGCGCTGGCACTGATCGTCGCCGTGCTGATGGTCAGGCCGAGCGGAATTTTCGGCCGTAAAGTCGTGACGCGGGTGTAGGCATGATCCCGAAATGTGGAAGCCGGCTCTCGGAAAAGATCATGCTTCAGAAAGAGGCATCATGAAAACCGATACGCCCACCGCCATGCTCGACGCTCAGGACAATGCATCTTCGAACGCGGGGATGTGGAGACTTCTCATCGCGCTCGGCCTCCTCGCCTTCCTGATTGGGCTGCCGCTGCTGTCAAAGAACTTCTTCGTGTTTCAGCTCACGCTCGCCATGGTTTACGCCATCGCGATCCTGGGCCTGAACTTGTTGACGGGGTTCAATGGTCAATTCTCCCTCGGCCACGGCGCATTCTATGCCATCGGCGCCTACACCGCCGCGATCCTGATGGATCAGGGCGGCATCTCTTATATCTGGACGATTCCTGCCGCCGGCATGATCTGCTTCGTAGCTGGCTTCCTGTTCGGACTTCCCGCGCTCCGCCTCGAAGGCACATATCTCGCGCTCGCGACCTTCGCGCTCGCCGTCGCCATGCCGCAGATTCTGAAGTTCTCGCCGCTCGAGCACTGGACCGGCGGCGTGCAGGGCATCGTGATCCTGAAGCCGGACGCACCCTTCGGCCTGCCGATCAGCCAGGATCAGTGGCTCTACTACTTTACGCTCGTCACGCTGATCCTGATGTTCGCCTTCGCGTACAATCTTGTCGGCAGCCGCACCGGCCGCGCGATGAAGGCAATCCGTGACAACCCCACCGCCGCGAAGGCGATGGGCATCAATCTCTCACTCTTCAAGTCGCTCACCTTCGGCGTGAGCGCTCTCTATGTGGGAGTCGCCGGCGCACTTAGTGCCATCGTCGTGCAGTTCGTGGCGCCGGACAGCTTCACCTTTGCGTTATCAGTCATCTTGTTTGTCGGTCTGGTCGTCGGCGGAGTCGGATGGATTCCAGGTGCGTTCTTTGGCGCCCTGTTCATTCTCTTTGTTCCGCATTTCGCCGAAGGCATCTCAAAGGGCCTTGCCGGCGCCGTCTATGGTATCATGCTGATCCTCTTGATCTTCATTATGCCATCCGGCGCAGCCGGGCTGCTCAAACTTCTGCTCGACCGGTTCGCAATTGTGCGCCGGTTAATCGAAGGACTATCAGGGAGGAAGCGATGAAAACACTCAACTATGCAATGCTTCCGGCGCTCGCGCTCGGTTTGGCCGTTGGTTTGGCCGGACCGGCGTCGGCCCAGAAGAAGTACGATACGGGTGCGTCCGACACCGAGATCAAGATCGGCAATATCAATCCGTACAGCGGTCCGGCATCGGCCTACGGCACGATCGGCAAGACAATCGGCGCTTACTTCAACAAGGTGAACGCCGAAGGCGGCATTAACGGCCGCAAGATCAACTACATCTCCTACGACGACGGCTATTCGCCGCCGCGCGCCGTCGAGCAGGCGCGCAAGCTCGTCGAAAGCGATGAAGTGCTCCTGATCTTCCAGTCGCTCGGCACGCCGTCGAACACGGCGATTCAGAAATACATGAACGCCAAGAAGGTGCCGCAGCTCTTCGTCGCGACCGGCGCGACCAAGTGGGGCGACTACAAGAATTATCCCTGGACCATGGGCTGGCAGCCGAACTATCAGGGCGAGGGCCGCATCTACGCGGCCTACATTCTCAAGAACCATGCGCAGGGAAAGATCGGCGTTCTCTATCAGAACGACGATTACGGCAAGGACCTCCTGAAGGGCCTGAAGGATGGTCTCGGCGGCAATGCGAAGATGATTATCTCGGAACAGCCTTACGAAGTGGCCGATCCGACCGTCGACTCGCAGATCATTAACCTGAAGTCCTCCGGCGCCGACATCTTTGTCAATATCACAACGCCGAAGTTCGCCGCGCAGTCGATCAAGAAGATGGCCGAGATCGGCTGGAAGCCGGTGCACTTCCTCAATCAGGTGTCGCAGTCGACCGGCGCCGTGTTGAAACCGGCCGGGGTACAGAATGCTGTCGGCGCGCTGACGACGGGTTACATCAAGGATCTCACGGACCCGCAGTGGAAGGACGACAAGGGCTTCAAGGACTTCATCGCCTTCATGGACAAGTACTATCCGGACGGCGACAAGACCTCGAGCTTCACCAGCTACGGCTACACGGTCTCGCAGACGATGGTGCAGGTGCTGAAGCAGGCCGGCGACAATCTCACCCGTGAGAATGTCATGAAGCAGGCCGCCAACTTGAAGGACCTCGAGCTGGGAATGCTGCTGCCGGGCATCAAGATCAACACGAGCCCGACTGACTTCTACCCCATCGACGATCAGCAGATGATGCGCTTCACCGGCGAGCTCTGGCAGACCTTCGGGCCGATCCTGAGCGGCAAGATCGAAGGCGGCAGCTGATCTTTCAGAGCGAACTACGACTTCGACTTCCCGCCCTTCGGGGCGGGAAGTTTTTTATTTCCCGTTGGCAGGTTGGCCGATGTCGGTTTCGACGCTCATGGAAAAGATGAGAATGGTGGGCGCACCAGGACTCGAACCTGGGACCTACTGATTAAGAGTTTTGACGGGCTTCTGCGAATTCAATGACTTACCGATCGGACGCGTCCGATTGTGGGGCGTTTTCAGTAGAAAATCGGATAGCTTCAATTCGGGCATATTCAGATTGGCGTTCGCCCAGCTCAGCTTGCAACGATGGCTCGGGAAAGAGTTCAATTAT
>JAICQA010000480.1 GCA_025929595.1 Xanthobacteraceae bacterium | reverse complement strand
TTTGACCATGACGCGCCCGGTCTGTTTCAAAGGGGCGGAAATGTAGAGCGGCTGGGTCACGTTGCGCGCCGGCGCCTTCAGCCGTGGGCGCAGCTCTTCTTCGGAGCCGTTCGCAGTGATCGTCAGGCAATCGGTCGGACAGATGTCGATGCAGGCATCGCACTCGATGCAGTCTTTCGCGGTGAACACCGTCTGCACGTCGCAGTTCAGGCAGCGCTGCACTTCGGCAACCGCCTGCTCCGCGGTGAAGCCGAGCTCCACCTCGATGTTCACCCTTTTGAATCTTTCCTTCAGGTCGACGTGCGGCATCAGCCGGCGCTCGACCGGGTTGTAGTCGTTCTTGTACGACCACTCGTGGAGGCCCATTTTGCGGCTCGACAGGTTCATGAGCGGCGGCAGGCGCTCGCTCACGCTGCGCTTCTGGCAGAACTTGTGGATCGAGATGGCCGCCTGGTGGCCGTGCTCGACCGCCCAGATGATGTTCTTCGGGCCGAACGCCGCGTCGCCGCCGAAGAACACTTCCGGCCGCGTCGATTGGAAGGTGACCTTGTCGACTTTCGGCACGTGCCACTTGTCGAACTCGATACCGAGGTCACTCTCGATCCAGGGGAACGCATTCTCCTGGCCGATCGCCAGGATCACGTCGTCGCACGGGAAGAGTTGCTCGCCCACGACGCGCTCCGCGGTGATGCGGCCTTTGGCGTCCAGGTCGTATTCCATCTTGTCGAACAGCATGCCGGTGAGCCGGCCGCCTTCTAGACGGAAGCTCTTCGGCGCGTGATTGACGACGATCTCGACGTTCTCTTCCTCGGCGTCGTCCAGTTCCCACTCGGAAGCCTTGAAGAAGCCGCGCGGCTTGCGCGCCATCACCTTGACGTTGTCTGCGCCGAGCCGCAGGGAAGTGCGGCAGCAGTCCATCGCGGTGTTGCCGACGCCGATGATCAGCACCTTGCGGCCGATCGACTTGATGTGATCGAACGCCACCGACTCGAGCCAGTCGATGCCGATGTGAATGTGCTGCTCGACGGCGGGAGAGGCGCGGCGGCCGGGCAAGTCGAGGTCCTTGCCTTTCGGCGCGCCGCTACCGACAAAGACTGCGTCGAACCCTCCCGTTGCGAGCAGCTGTTGCATGCTCGTCACCGGTGAGCCCAATCGCAGGTCCACCCCCAAATCGACGATGTAGCCGATCTCCTCCGCGAGCACGCGCTCGGGCAGGCGAAAGGCCGGAATGTTCGTGCGCATGAGGCCGCCGGGCGAGCCCCACTTCTCGAAGATCGTGACGTCGTAGCCGAGCGGCATCAGGTCGTTCGCGACCGTGAGCGAAGCCGGGCCGGCGCCGATGCAGACGATGCGCTTGCCGTTCTTCTGCTTCGGCGCGCGCGGCAGGCGATCGGTCACGTCGTCGCGATGATCGGCGGCGATGCGCTTCAGGCGGCAGATCGCAACCGGCTCCGCTTCGACGCGCCCGCGGCGGCACGCCGGCTCGCACGGGCGGTCGCAGACGCGGCCGAGAATGCCGGGAAA
>JAICQA010000203.1 GCA_025929595.1 Xanthobacteraceae bacterium | reverse complement strand
GGCGGAATAACTTACCCCTCATCGCCGGGCTTGACCCGGCGATCCAGAGCCAGTGGCACGACCGTCTGGATGCGCGGGTCAAGCCCGCGCATGAGGGAGAAAGAAGGGACGTCGTGCTTTCTGCTTAGCGAATCCGTTCGAGGATCGAGACGTAGTTCGCAACCGCGGCGCCGCCCATGTTGAAGATGCCGCCGAGTTTGGCGTCCTTCACCTGCATGTCGCCCGCGTCGCCGCGAAGCTGCATGGTGCTGATCGCGTGCATGGAGACGCCCGTGGCGCCAATCGGATGGCCCTTGGCCTTCAGGCCGCCCGACGGATTGACCGGCAGCTTGCCGGTCTTCTCGACCATGCCGCTCTCCAGCACGCGCGCGCCTTCGCCGGGCCTGGCGAGGCCCATCGCCTCGTACTCGATCAGCTCCGCAATCGTGAAACAGTCATGCGTCTCCACAAACGACAGATCGCCGATCTTGATTCCCGCGTCGCCAAGCGCGCGGCCCCACGCTTCGGTGCAACCCTCGAACTTCAGAATGTCGCGCTTCGACATCGGCAGGAAATCCTGCGCGTGGCCGGTGCCGCGGAAAGCAACGACGGGCTTGCCGAGCTTGAGCGCGGTCGGCACGTCGGTCAGCACAATCGCAGCTGCCCCGTCGGAGACAAGCGAGCAGTCGGTGCGCTTCAAGGGACCCGCGACGCGCGGGTTCTTCTCGCCTTCGGTGCGGCAGAATTCGTAGCCGAGGTCCTTGCGGAACTGGGCGTAGGGGTTCGCGACGCCGTTCTTGTGGTTCTTCGCCGCGATCCTGGCGAGCGCGTCGGACTGGTCGCCATAAAGCTGGAAATAGGCATCGGCGATCTTGCCGAAGACGCCGGCGAAGCCCGCGGGCGTCGCGCCGTCTTCCGGCAGGTACGAAGCTTTCAGCAGGATGCCGCCAATCTCGGGCCCTGGCGTCCTGGTCATCTGCTCGACGCCGACCACGAGCACGATGCGCGCATTGCGCCCGGCGATCGACTTCAGTCCCTGATGAACGGCGGCGGAACCGGTCGCGCAGGCATTCTCCACGCGCGTCGCCGGCTTGAAGCGGAATGCGGGGTCGGCCTGGAGCACGAGCGCGGCCGTGAAGTCTTGTGCGCTGAAGCCACCGTTGAAATGGCCGAGCAGGATTTCGTCCACGTCGCCGGCGGAAACCCCCGCGTCGGCGAGCGCGTCACGCGCCACCCGCACGATCAGACTTTCGACGGACTCGGTGTCGAGCTTGCCGAAGGGGGTGTGTGCGACACCGACGATGCAGGCGGTCATTCCGAGGCTCCTCGATAGTTCCGGATCGGGACGGAACAAATATAGGCACTTTGCGCCGCGGCGTCATACAAGCTAGGAATTGTACTTGCGCCGGGCCGCTGGCCGTCGCAAATCCGCCATCCTCATCGCCGACGCCGACACGAAGGACGGATTTTCCCTTGTTAGACAAAATTGAACTTCGCCCGCTGCGGCTCTTCGGACTGGCGATCGCCGCAAGCTGCGTCCTCGCGGCCACCGCGCAAGCCGGTCCCTATCTCGTCGTCGATTATGCGAGCGGACGGGTGATCGCCGAGTCGGACGCGGGCGTGCCGTGGCATCCGGCCTCGGTCACCAAGCTGATGACGACCTATCTCGCTTTTCAGGCGATGCGCGAGCGGCGCGTGGAGCCGCTGACGCTGCTGAAGGTTTCGGAGAACGCGGTGGCGCAGCCGCCGTCGAAGATGGGCTTCAAGGCGGGCACCGAGGTCACGCTCGACAACGCGATCAAGATGCTGATGGTGCGTTCGGCCAACGACATTGCGGTCGTGATTGCCGAGGGCCTGGCGGGCAGCGTGCAGTCCTTCGCACACCAGATGAACGCGACCGCGGGGCGGCTCGGCATGAGCGGCACGCGCTTCGTCAATCCGCACGGCCTGCCGGAAGAGCTGCAAGTGACGACGGCGCGCGACATGGCGATCCTTGCCCGCGCGCTCATCCGCGATTTTCCCGAATACGAATTTTATTTCCGCATCCCTGCGATCCAGATCGGCAAGCGCGTGATCCGCAACCACAACCGGCTGATCGGCCGCTATCCGGGCGCGGACGGCATGAAGACGGGTTTCATCTGCTCGTCGGGCTTCAACGTGGTGGCGGGCGCGCAACGCAACGGCCGCAAGCTGATCGCGGTCGTGTTCGGCGCCTACTCGTCGAGCCAGCGGGCAGAGGACGCGGCCACCCTGTTCGAGCGCGGCTTCCGCAGCGACCTGATGCCGAACGAGATCGGCACGCTCGAGCAGATCAAGAACGTGCACGCCGCGCCGCACGACATGCGCGACGAGATGTGCAACCCGAAGCGCCGCCGTCCGACCGCGGTTTCGAGCATCGGCGAAGACGAAGAGGACGAAGAGTCGGCGGAGGTCAAGGACGACTCGAAGTCGAAGCGGGGCGAGAAGGAGAAGAAGCGCGCGAGCCTGCTCGGCGACCGGCAGGACTCCATGCCACCGATCCGGGTTTTTACAGGGCTGCCGTCCAGTACGCCGGAAGACGGAATTATCGCGACGCACGATGCGCCGAAGCAGGCCGAGAAGAAGAAAGCGCCCGTGAAGACGGAGACTGCGAAGGTCGAGCCGGCCAAGAACGACGCGAAGAAAGTTGAGACGAAGAAAGCCGAGACAAAAAAGACCGACGCGCCGAAAACCGTGCAGGCGGGCGCCGCGTCGAAACCGTCGGCGCAGCCGGTGTCGGCCAAGCCGAAAGAAGCGGCCAAACAGCCGAAACAATGAGCGACGTGATCCGCCCGCGCGAAGACCCGACGGGCGAGCCGCTGCCGCTCACGGTGCTGACGGGCTTTCTGGGCGCGGGAAAGACCACGCTGCTGAACCGGCTCCTGCGCGATCCGGCGATGAAGGACAGCCTCGTGATCGTCAACGAGGTCGGCGAGATCGGCATCGATCATCTGCTCTACGAAATCCTCGACGACAATGTCGTGCTGCTGCCGAGCGGATGCCTGTGCTGCTCCATGCGCGGCGATCTCGTGACGTCCCTGGAAAATCTCATCTACACCCTGAAGGCCGGCACGCTCACACCGGTGAAGCGCGTGATCGTCGAGACGACCGGCCTCGCCGATCCGGCGTCGGTGCTGCATGTCGTGATGACGCAGCCGTTCCTGTTGCAGCACTATCGCCTCGACGGCGTGATCACGGTCGTTGACGCCGTGAACGGCATGGCGACGCTCGACGAGCACGAGGAAGCGGTGAAGCAGGCGGCGGTCGCCGACCGTATCGTGCTCACGAAGGGCGATCTTGCGGACGACACCGCGGCGATCCGGGCGCGGCTGGCAAAGCTCAATCCCGGCGCGCTCGTGCTCGACGCGGCCAAGGGCGAGGCGACCGTCGATCGTTTGACCGGTGCCGGCCTCTACGATCCCGCGAAGAAAATTCCGGACGTGGCGCGCTGGCTCGCGGACGAAGCGGTGGCGGACGCCGAGCATTCGCACGACCATGACCATGACCATGACCATGATCATCACGATCACGACCACGCGCATCGGCACGACAGCCGCATCCGGACCTTTACGGCCGTCTCCGAACAACCGATCCCGGCGGCGACGCTGGAGCTGTTTCTTGAACTGCTGCGCTCCGCGCACGGTCCGAAGCTCCTGCGCATGAAGGGCATCGTGCAGATCGAAGAGGAGCCCGAGAAGCCCGTCGTGCTGCACATGGTTCAGCACGTGCTGCATCCGCCGGCGCGGCTCGATGCCTGGCCGAGCGGCGACCGACGCTCGCGGCTCGTATTCATCACGCAGGACCTGCCGGCCGACACGGTGCGGCGGTTGCTCGGCGCATTTCTCGGGCAGCCCGCGGTTGATGCGCCCGACAAGGCGGCGCTCATCGACAATCCGTTGGCGCTCACGCGATGACCATGCAAGTGGCACCACAAGAGGTCGTCGAATTCTGGCGCTCGGCCGGGCCGAAGAAGTGGTTCGCGCCCGACGCCGCCTTCGACGCGGAAATCCGCCAACGATTTCTCGGCGCGCACGAACAGGCCGCTTCCGGAAAATTATCAGACTGGGAAAAGTCGGCGCAGGGGGCGCTCGCCCTTCTGCTGCTGCTCGATCAATTCCCGCGCAACATGTTTCGCAAGACGCCGCGCGCGTTCGCGACCGACGTTCAGGCGCGCGAAGCCGCACGACGCGCGATCAAGGCAGGCTTCGATCTGGAAGCCGGCGATCCGATGCGTTCGTTCTTTTATCTGCCGTTCATGCACAGCGAAGAATTGGCGGATCAGGAATTGTGCCTGAAACTCTACCGCGACTACGACAACGAGGACGGCATCAAGTTCGCCGAGATTCATCTCGACGCGATCCGCCGTTTCGGACGCTTTCCTCACCGCAACGAGATTCTGGGGCGGGAATCGCGCGCCGACGAGATCGCCTACCTCGATGGCGGCGGATTCAGCGGCTGATATCATTGACGCTTAACCTTACCGCACCGTTCCGCGCGACGGGGCGCGAATTTGGCGCATGGTGTTTTCGAATTCGCGCCGAGGGTTTCTTAAACCGCGTTTGCTAGAGGCTCTAGTGCGCAAGACGCGCAGGAGCCGCAATGTCGCCCGTCAAGCCGCAACGAAATGTGCAGAAGTCCGGTGCCGCTTCGCGCGCACGCGTGGACGCGCAATTCGAATTGCTGCGCCGCGCGGCTTCGGGCGGCGACCGCCTGACGAGTCACAGGGATCTCGAAGTCCGCTGGTCTCCGATTGCGCAGTGGCAGGGCGATCCCGCCGCGTGGCGCGATCTCATGGTGCGCGCGATCGAGCCAAACGTTTTTCTGGAGCCGGGCTTTGCCTTTTCGGCGGCGAACAACCTCGGCGCGGCCGATCTTGGCGTGTTGTCCGTCTTTCATGGCGCGAAGCTGGTCGGTCTTCTGCCGGGCCGGGTCGAAGGCATCTCGAGCGGGCGTGCGGTGCCGATGTTCGTCGCCTGGACGCATCCGTTTGCGCCGATGTCTTCACCGTTGCTCGACCGCGACACGGCGGCAGACACTGTGTCCGCGCTGATCGCCTCGATGAGCGCGCTGCCGGGGTCGCCGAAGGCGGCACTCTTTCCGTATCTGCCCGAGGCCTGCGTTGCCGCGCGCCTGATCGCGCTCGACGCGGCGAGCAAGGGACAGGCCGTCACGCGCCTCAATATTCACGCGCGGGCCGCACTTCAGCGGATCGACGACGAGCCGCTCAGCATGGTGTCGCCGCGCAAGCGCAAGGAACTCGCCCGGCAGCGGCGGCGCCTCACTGAG
>JAICQA010000403.1 GCA_025929595.1 Xanthobacteraceae bacterium | reverse complement strand
CATCTTCCAGCCGCGCTCCTCCGCCGCCTTGGCGGCGTCGGTCACGGCCTTCTTCTCGGCCGCCGACAGCTTGTCGAAGGCGGCCTTCTGCACGATCACCACGTTGCGCGGGAGCCAGGCCTGCGTGTGATGGAAGTGGGTAAGATAGTCCCACACCTTGGAGTCGACGCCCGTGGTCGGCGAGGTGATCATCGACTCGACGCGATTGGTCGCGAAGGCCGTCGGTATGTCGGGCACTTCGACCTGCGTCGGGATCGCGCCGGTGAGCGCGGCGATGCGTTGCGTCGCCGGATTGTAGGTGCGGAAGCGCAGGCCCTTCAGGTCCTCGATGCTCTTGATCTCTTTCTTGGCGTAGATGCCCTGCGATGGCCACGGCACCGAGTAGAGCAGCATCAGGCCTTCCTCGCCGAGCTTCTTCTCGAGGAACGGCTTCTGCGCGTTATAGAGCTTGCGCGCCTGACCATAGCCGCTGGCGAGGAACGGCACGGAGTCGACGCTGTAGATCGGGCTCTCGTTCGCGTGCAGCGAGATCAGCAATTCGCCGATCGGCGCCACACCGCGGCGGACCGAGGCTTTGATCTCCGGATGCTTCACCAGCGAGCCGGCCGAATGCACCGTTATGTCGAGCTTGCCGCCGGTCGCCTTCTTCACGTCCTCGGCGAAGGCGCGCACATTCTTGGTGTGGAACGTGCCGTCGCCATAGGGCGTCGGCATGTCCCATTTGGTCTGCGCCGCAGCACCTGTGGCAAGGCCCGCGACGAACACGGTCGTCAATAATCCGCGTGTAAGTGCTTGCATGATCTTCCTCCCTTGCGGCTCTAAGGCCGCTCGATCGATTGGTCTCAAGACTAGCAGCGATCCTTCCCTCGGCAACGTTCCTTCACAGGCTGGCGGCGGCGCGCGCCGCCTGGTCGTAATGGCCGGACAGCGCCCGCATCAGCCCGGCGATCTCGGAGAGCTTTGTTTCGTCGGCGCCCGCGCCCTTGACCGGCGCAACGAGCAGCGCCTCGCGGATGTTGCGATACTTTTTAATCATGCCGTCCCCTTTCGGGGTCAGCGCCACGGTCTTTTCGTTGCCGCGCTTGCCGGACTCCGTCAGCCCGAGCCCTTCGAGTTTCTTCACGGCATACGTCACGAGATGCGTGTCCTCGATATTGAGCACAAGGCAGATGTCGGCGAGGCGCTTGGCGCGCCCGCGATGGGCAATCGTGTGCAGTACCAGCACGTCGAGCGGCGAGAGATCAGGCACGCCCGAGGCCGCCATGCAGCGCACCATCCAGCGCTCGAAGGCGTGACCGAGCAGGATCATCCCGAATTCGAGCTCGGAGAGCGAAGGCATGGCGCCGGACGCAAGATGCGCCGACGAAACGATCGGCCCGAGCTTCAGCTCGTTTGCGCCATTCGCCGTCCGCTTGGGCATGAAAGGCCTCGGCCCGTTTCCGATAGAATGAGCGTAGCGGCAGCCAATAAACTGTCAACAATTTGTTGACGATTTCCAGCCCTTGGGGGCATCATCGACTGCCGGAATTTGCGGCGGCGCGGGAGCGGTGATGCACGGCAATGCGATGCAAGACTGTTGGGAATTCTGGATCGACCGCGGCGGCACGTTCACGGACGTGGTGGCGCGCCGGCCCGACGGCAGCCTGATCGCGAAGAAGCTGCTGTCCGAGAACCCCGGCGCCTACCGCGATGCGGCGGTGCAAGGCATCCGCGACTGCCTTGGCCTCGCAAAAGGCGCGCCGATCCCGTCCGGCACCATCGGCGCCGTGAAAATGGGAACGACGGTCGCCACCAACGCGCTCCTTGAGCGCAAGGGCGAACGTACGGCGCTCCTCGTCACCGAAGGTTTCAGCGACGCGCTCAAGATCGGCTACCAGGCTCGTCCGAACATTTTCGCGAAGAAAATCGTCAAGCCCGAGATGCTGTTCGAGCGCGTGGTCGAGGTGGCCGAGCGCGTGCGCGCCGACGGCACGGTCGAACGCGCGCCCGATCTCTCGACCGTCCGCGGTGAACTGGAAACGCTGAAGCGCGACGGCATCAAGGCCGTCGCCATCGTCTTTATGCATGCCTATCGCTTTCCAGCGCACGAACAGCAGATCGCCAGACTCGCGCGCAACTTCGGCTTCGCGCAGGTGTCGGTCAGCCATGAAATCTCGCCGCTCATCAAGCTCGTGGGCCGCGGCGATACGACGGTCGTCGATGCTTATCTCTCCCCCATCCTGCGCCGCTACGTGGCGCAGGTGGCGGAGGAGCTGAATGTCGGCGAGTCGAAGGCTCGCCTCATGTTCAT
>JAICQA010000008.1 GCA_025929595.1 Xanthobacteraceae bacterium | reverse complement strand
GCCTCGATCAGAAAGACGAGCTTGCCGCGCTCCTCCTCGCTGAAGATCACCGGCGGCGTGAATTCGGCGGAGTTGGCGATAAAGCTGACGCGAGCGATGATATCGTCCGCGCAACCATCGCAACTGACGTCGACCGTGTCGCCGAGCTTGATTGTCGGCAATACGGCCTGCTGCACGAAGAAGCGCACCTTCACGTTGCCGGGTGGCAGGATCGAGAGAACCGCCTTGCCGGCCGGTACCATTTCACCGCGCCGGTAGTAGATTTGCTGCACCGTACCTGTCACCGGGCTTGAAAGCTCGCGCCGTGTAAGGCGCGTGCGCGCCGCCTTCGCGCGTGCGTCCGCCTCACGCAGGTTTGCCTGCGCGTCGTCGAAGGCCTTCTGGCTGCCGGAGCCGGATTTCAGCAGTTGCTGTGCGCGCTCGAATGCACTTTGGGAATTCGCGAGCGCGGCTTCCGCCACACGAAGATCCGCCTGTTGCAACTCAGCGTCGACAGAGAAGAGAAACGCGTCGGCTTTGACGGCGTCACCTTCGCGCACGCTCATCTTGTCAACGCGGCCCGCTTCGTCAGGGCCGACGAACACGAATACGCCCTCGACCCAGCCCTGAAATGTATTCTCGCGTCCGTTGCCGCAAGCGGCGAGCGTGAGCCCAAGCACGGCAACAAGTAACCCGCGTGACACGCCCTTCATGGCGTCCTCCGCTCAATCGCCTTGAACAAAAGAGTGAAATGCGCGCGCAGCAATGCTTCCGCATCGAGCGGCTCGTACTTGTCGAACAGCCCGTCCCACACAACCGCTACCAGCGCCGGCGAGATGATCAACTGCGGAAACTTCTCGAGCGTGTCGTCCACGATCTCGCCGCGCTCGATGCCCTTGCGTACGAGCGCCCGCACGGCCGCGAAGGCCCGCTTCGGCACTTCCTCGTAGTAAAACTTCGCGATCTTCGGAAAGCGCCGGCCCTCGGAGATCATTAGCCGCACGATGTCCTTGCGCCGCGTGCCGAGCACCTCGCGCGCGAAAGCACCCGCCAGCCGATCGCAAACGACGCGCAGCGGCAGATCGATCGAGCGCGCCGCTTCGATCGTCGCCACGAACGGGCTCAGCGCCGAGCGAATGAGTTCCTGAAAGAGGGTCTCCTTGTCCGCGAAATAGAGATAGATCGTCCCCTTCGCGATCCCCGCGCGCCGCGCCACGTCATCGAGCCGCGCGCCCTCGAACCCGCGCTCGGCGAACTCATCGAGCGCCGCGGCCAGAATTGCTTCACGCCGCGCCGCGCGTCGCTCCGCCCATTTTTCCTTGGCGCCCTTGCGCGGCGCGGCACGGCCACGCGTCAGGCGGGCGCTCCGAGCCGGCACGGCTTCCTTCGATACTTTCCGGACCTTAGATGGCATCGCTCGCTGCAAATATAATGACTGACTAGTCAGTCATTATTAGCAACGAAAAGAGACACGCGCAAGCAACCCCAGGCGGGGTCTCAACCTTTCAACCTTTTGAAGAAAAACTAGAAATGGGAGCGGCCAGTTACTCGGCCGGCTGCACGCGCGGTGCACCCTGACTCTCCGCACGATTGGCGAGCGCCGCCACCGTACCCGCGGCGATCAGGAACACCACCGCGCAGATCGCGGTGACGCCAAGGACGACGAAGAAGCCCCCTCGCCCGTGCAAGGCCGAGATAATGCCGATGGCCGCACCGCTCGAAATAAAGGCGAGGAAAAACCGCACGGAATAGACGCGCCCGCGCCAGGCGTCCGCGGTGTAGCGCGCAATCACGACGTCGGCGACGGTGACCTGCGCATAGATGCCGGCAATCGCAAAGGCGAGCGCAACGAGCAGCGCGTAGCCGCCCGCATACATCGACCACACGACGCCGATCAGCTGGATCACGCCGAGCGCGACGAACAGGAGATGCGGCGGATATTTCGACACGAGCCGGCCGACTGCGAGCTGCGCGATCCCTCCGACGAGCAGAACCGTCGTCGCAACGGAGCCGATCAGCACCAACGGGATATTTTGCGCGAAGCGCTCATCCACGATCTTCGGGATTGCGACGGTGATGATGTTGAAGATCAGGCCCGCCGAAAACGAAACGAACGCGAAAGCGATAAAGATCGCCACCGCAGCGGCAAAGCTCAGCGGCATTTCGGCCGTACGCGCTCGGTCGGCGGCCTTGTCGCCGACTTCCGACGTCGTCCAGAGATAGACGAGACCGGCGACGGCACAGGCGAGCGCAGGGACCGCAAAAGCCCAACGCCAGCCGACGGCAGCCGCGATTACCGCGGTAAGGCCCGGGGCAGCCGCAACGCCGAGATTACCAAATACGCCGTTGCGCGCGAGATCGCGCCCGCGATCGGTCGCATGCGAGATCAGCTTCGGCGTACCGATGGGATGATAGATCGCAGCAAAAATGCCGAGCGCGAACAGCGCCACTGCGAGCATGATCATGTTCGGCGCGAATGCGGCGCCCGCGAGCGACACGGCGCAGCCGAAAAAGAAAATCGCAATCAGCTTGCGGCGGCTCCAATGATCGCCAAGCCAGCCCCAGGGCAGCGAGAACAGACCGAAGGCCACGAAGCAAGCCGTCGAAAGCAGGATCAGCTCGGCATAGCTGCGGCCAAGCTCCATCTCGAGCCCGATCACCACGGTCGGAAAGATCAGCAAAACGTAGTGGTCGAGAAAATGCGCCGTATTGATAAAGGCGATCTGGCGCTTGGCCTCGTCCATGAACCGCGACTCCTGATGGCGCATGACTATAGCGGCGCCACGTCGCTCCCGCTCCCTATATTGCGCAGATCGGTCATGCCTTTAGGCCGAATCCGACCCCATGGTTCGCCGTTTTCTACGTCAGCCCCAGATTGCAGGCCACTACCTAAGGTTGCTGGAAGTGGGAGGCTGCACTCGAGAGAATTGCAACCGGAAACGGCTCGATAGACAGCCGGGACACGCCTTCGGGGGCGGAGATGGGGGTACTGGCGAGCCGCGCATTGGCGGCAGGTACGGCTTTGGCCGCCGTCCTCCTTTGCGCGCCCGCCTTCGCGGCGGACAGTTCCATGCGTCTCGATGAGCGCTGGCACAGCCATCCATTGCGCGACCGGATTTTCTTCTTTGCGGGCGGCGACATCGCCAGCAACTCCGCTTTCACCTGGACCGGCTTCACCGCCGCGCCGCTCGGGCTCCTCGAAGAAGATGGCTGGCGTATTCGCGTCGCCGGCGGCGGCGGACGATATCGCTATCGCACCGGCAACGTCGCGGGCGGCGTCAACGAAGCCGACGTCATGTCAGGCGAGTTGATGACGGGCTACCGCTTCTCGGTCGGCGGCGGTACGGCGACGTTTTACGTCGGCGGGCATATCGAGAACCAAAACCTTGCAGCGCCCGATCCCGGTCACGAAGCGCAGGGCACCGAAGCCGGAATCAAGGTCGCCGTCGAACTTTATCGACGGTTCACGCCGCGACTTTTCGGGCTCGCCTCAACGGCGGCTTCGACCGTTCACGCCAGCTATCATGCCCGGGCCGCTCTCGCCTACGAAATCTCCAAAGCCGTCGCCTTCGGCCTGGAGGCGGCAGTCAACGGCGACGAGCGCTACAACGAACCGCGCGCTGGAATTCTCATGCAGACAAATTTCGGCCGCGCTTCGCTGTCGCTCTCCGGCGGATTCCTGTCGAACTCCGACAAGGGCGACGGCCTCTATGGAACGCTCTCCATTTACGCCGTCTATTGAGCTAGCCGCGCCCGATGAAGGACGGCTGATGGTTCGGCAAGATCGTCGCGTCGAACAGATTGACCTCCGGGGGCAGCGTGCACATGAGCAGCACCACGCGCGCCACATGCTCAGGCGACATCAGGTACTCCTGCGGCGTCGCGCCCGCGCCCGGCGCGCGTCCCTGCGTGAAGCCGGTGGCCGCCGCGCCCGGATGAACGATCGACGAGACCACACCGTAGGCACGGCCATCGAGCGTCAGCGAACGCGTGAGCCCTTCAACGGCCGCCTTGGTCGAGTTGTAGCCGATCGCATTCGTACGCGCGGCCCAGGCGGAAATGCTACCCATGTTGACGATGCGGCCGCCGCCCTGCTCTTTCATAATCTTCAGCGCCTCGCGGCTGCACAGGAAGACGGCAGTCAGATTGAGATCGACGATCGCCTGCCAGTCAGCGAGCGACATATCCTCCGTCGGCTTGAAATTCGGCACCCCCGCATTGTTGACGAGAATATCGACGCGTCCGAACGCCCCGCAGGCTTTCTTGAACAGCGCGACGACGTCGGCTTCTTTCGTCACATCCGTCGGCACCGCGAGTGCCGCGCCGCCGTCCCGTTTGATGTCAGCCGCGATCTGGTCGAGCACGTCCTTGCGCCGAGCGGCGAGCACAACCTTCGCGCCCGCGCCTGCGAGCTTCTCGGCAATGCCGCGTCCCAAGCCACTGCTGGCGCCCGTGACGATGGCGACGCGCCCATCCAGTTCTTTCATGGCCGATCCTTTCAAGCCTTCGCGTGATCGCGCGCCTTCTGCAGCGCTTCCGGCGTGTCGATATCGTGGAACGCGGCCTCATCCTCGACCGGCACTTCGACCACCGCTTCGTTGTGCTGCGCGATCAGGTGACGCGCGCCGATATCGCCCTCGATATGCGCAAGCTCCTCGAAGAAGCGCCGCGACCACACCACCGGATTGCCTCGACGCCCTTCCCGTGTCGGCACTGCGATCAGTGCGCCACGCGCCGGATCGATCGCCGCGATCAACCGGTCGATGAGCGACGCACTCACGTCGGGCATATCGCCGAGCACGACCACGGCCGCATCGGTGTCCGCCGGCAGCGACCGGATGCCCGCTTTCAGCGAAGTGGAGAGACCTTCCGCATAACCGGGGTTGTGGATAGTTTGGACATTCAGTCCCGTGAGCGATGCTGCGACGCGTTCGGCCTCGTGTCCGGTCACAACAACGACTGGCTTCGCCTGCGACGTTGCCGCGGCTTCGGCCGCCATGCGCACGATGGCCTTACCGCGGATTTCCTCCAGGAGCTTGTTCGGCCCGCCCATGCGCGTCCCGCGGCCGGCAGCAAGCAGGATCGCCGCCACCTTGTGCGGCTTCTCGGTGGCAACCGCGTCCTCGCGCGGCTGCGGCCGCGTGACAATTTCCATCAGCAGCCCGCCCACGCCGAGCGCGGTGATGTCGTCGCGCTGCACCTTGAGCCCCGCGAGCATGCGGGCAAGCAGCCAGTCGAAGCCGTTTTCCTTCGGGCTCCGCGCGCAGCCAGGCGCGCCGATCACCGGCGTCGAACCGACAGAGCCAACGAGCATCAGGTTGCCCGGATCGACCGGCATGCCGAAATGCTCGATCTCACCGCCCGCATCGACAATCGCCGCCGGAATCACATCGCGCCGGTCGGCAATCGCCGAGGCCCCGAATACGATCACGATCTCCACGCCGCTCTTGAGCACCTTCGCGATCGCGTCCTGCAATTTCTTCGGGTCGTGCGGCACGCGCGCGTCGGACACGATTTCGGCGCCAGCAGGCTTTAGCCGCTCGGCGGTCACGCGCAGGGTTTTCTCGATCACTTTCGGAGCGAGACCCGGCAGTTCGGTCGAGATCACAGCCACGCGCTTCACGAGATAAGGCGCGACCGAAACCGCCTGCCTTGCCACGTTGAGCGCGCGTTCATGCACATCGTGCGATACGGCGAAGGGAATGATCTTCACCGTCGCGATCATCTCGCCCTGCTGCACCGGCTTATACTCCGGCAGGGTCGCGAGCGTTACACTCTCGTCAATGCGGTTCAGTGCATCGACCGCCACACGATCAATCAACAGAACGCCAGCCGTCTTGGCATAGATGTTTGCGCGCCCGGTGAAAGCACGCTCGACCGTGACATGTTCGCCCGCGACCTTGTCGGCGAGCGTCGCGGCGGCCACATCCTCGCTTATGTCCCCCGGCTCAAGACGTGCCACGACGATTTCGCGGATCTTCGCCCGCTCCAGCACCGAGACGTCGGCCTCGGTGACCTTCGTCCCCTTCTTCACGAGCCGCTCGGGCGTGCGAACCGAATGCACGGTCACGGCGCCAAGCGCCTCTCGCGGAGGAACGGGTCCGAATTTCATGGCTTTGCCTCCGGGCCACGCCGCAAACGGAGCGTGATCTCCGCGAGGATCGCGAGCGCGATTTCGGACGGGCTCGCCGCCCCGATGTCGAGGCCGATCGGCGCGTGGATGCGCGCGATGGCGTCGTCGGACACGTCCCGCTTCTTCAGGCTCTCAACGCGTCGGCCGTGCGTCTTCCTCGAACCGAGCGCGCCGACATAGAAACAACCCGATGCGAGCGCGGCTTCCAGCGCGGGGTCGTCGATCTTCGGATCGTGGGTAAGCGCGACAAACGCCGTCCAATTGTCGAGACCGACCTTCGGCAGTGCTTCGTCGGGCCATTCGGCCAGGAGCTTCACGTCGGGAAACCGTTCCGGCGTCGCGAATGCGGTGCGCGGATCGATGACGGTAATGTCATAGCCGAGCAGCTTCGCCATCGGCACGAGCGCCTGGCTGATATGCACCGCGCCGGTTACGACGATGCGCGGCGGCGGCAGATGAATTTCAAGGAAATAACGACCCGATGGTGCCTCTACAGTTCCACTTTTGCCGGAGCGTAACTGCGGCACGATCGCGTCGGCGAGTGCATCGCGCGCGATCTCGGCCTCGCGCACCAGCCGCTGCCCGCCGCCCTCAAGCGCCGTCACAAGCACGGCCGCGCGCCGCGCGGCACGCTCGGCATTCATGGCCGTGAGCAAATCGAGACGCATTCGGCAATTCTAGTGCAAGCCGCCGGAATCGAGAAAGCGCAGACCGCGCAGGACTAGTCGACCTTCTCGACATAGACGCGGATATTGCCGCCGCAGGAGAGCCCCGCGCGCCAGGCTGCCTCGTCGGCCACGCCGAATTCGAGCATTTTCGGTTTTCCGCTTTCGATCACATCGCCGGCCGCCGCGATCACGTCGCCCTCGACGCAGCCGCCCGACACCGACCCGAGAAAATTCTGTTCGCCATCGACAATCAAATGGCTGCCCACCGGGCGCGGGGCCGAGCCCCAGGTCTCCACCACGGTCGCAATCGCGACCGTCCGCCCTTCCTTGCGCCAGCGTTCGGCCGTTGCCAGCACGTCGTCGTCGCGTACGCTCATGGAATCCTCCGGGCTCTCGGCGACTATGTAGGTCCGACCGGCTGCCAGTCTAGGCCGCCATCTGCACCGCCCGCTTCGCCATCACGCCGATCAAATGCGCGCGGTAGTCCGCTTGCGCGTGAATGTCGGAAACGAGATCGGACGCATCGACGCGGATGCCATCGACCGCACTCGCGTCGAATTTCTTGGCAAGCGCCGCTTCCATGGCCGGCACGCGGAAGACGCCGCTCTGCCCCGCGCCCGTGACGGCCACACGCACCTCGCCCTGCCGCTCGGCCACGAATACGCCGACGATGGCGTAGCGCGACGCCGGATTGCGGAATTTCGCATAGCCCGCGCGCCCCGGCGCAGTGAAGACCACGCGCAGGATCAGCTCGTCCGGCTCAAGCGCCGTCTCGAACAGGCCGGTGAAGAAATCATCCGCCGCGATCTCGCGCTTGTTGGTGACGACGGTCGCACCGAGTGCAAGGCACGCAGCCGGATAGTCCGCCGCCGGATCGTTATTCGCGATCGAGCCGCCGATGGTGCCGCGATTGCGCACCGCCGGATCGCCGATCCCGCCCGCAAGTGAAGCGAGCGCTGGAAGCGACTCCTTTACTTCGTTCGAGTTTGCGACCTGCGCATGCGTCGTCAGTGCGCCGATGGTGAGCGTGCCCCCGCGCAGCACGGTGCCGCCCGCCTTCCCCATCACAAGGCTACCGCCCTTATGGTCGATGGTGGAGAGGCCAGTCACACCGCCGAGATCGACAACATGCTTCGGCGCCGCGAGCCGCTGCTTCATCGTCGGCAAGAGCGTCTGTCCGCCGGCCAGCAATTTCGCCTCGTCAGCCTTCAGATGCCGAAGCGCCTCGTCCACCGTGGTCGGGCGATGAAATTCGAAATTGTACATGTCGCGCTCCTCGCCCTATTTCGTTTTTGCGATGGTCTCGACGGCGCGCCGAGCGAGCACGCCGACAAGGTGCGCGCGGTACGCCGCGCTGCCATGGATGTCGGAGATGAGCGTCGACGGATCGATCTTGATGCCTTCGACGGCCTTGGCCGAAAATTTCTTGGACAGCGCGCGCTCCATCGCGGGCACGCGGAAGACGCCGCTTTCCCCCGCCCCCGTCACAGCGACGCGCACACCGTCAGTATCCTTCGCTACGAAGACGCCAACGAGCGCGTAACGCGAAGCGGGATTCGGAAATTTCAGATAGGCGGCCTTGATCGGGACCGGGAAGCTCACGCGCGTCACGATTTCGTCCGCACCGAGCGCCGTTTCGAACAGGCCGGTGAAGAATTCATCCGCACCGATCTCGCGCTTGTTGGTGATGATCGTTGCATCGAGGGCGAGGCACGCAGCCGGATAATCCGCCGACGGATCGTTATTCGCGAGCGAACCGCCGATCGTGCCGCGGTTACGCACCGCCGGATCGCCGATGCCTTCCGCGAGCAAGCCAAGCGCCGGGATCGCCTTGTTGACGACGCCTGAGCCCGCGACTTCGGCGTGGCGCGTCATGGCGCCGATCACGAGGTTGCGGCCTTTGCGTTCGATGCCGGTAAGCCCGGCGACGTTCGAGAGGTCGACGAGATGCTTCGGCGCGGCGAGACGCTGCTTCATCGTCGGAATGAGCGTCTGCCCACCGGCGAGGAGCTTCGCCTCCGCCGCCTTCAGATATCCTTCGGCGCTCGCGAGATCGGCCGGGCGATGAAAGCTGAAATCGTACATACCGGTCAGGCAGCCCGCCGCTTGCCCTTCATCGCACGCGCACCGGCGGCGATGGACTTCACGATGTTATGGTAGCCCGTACAGCGGCAGAGATTGCCTTCGAGTCCTTCGCGGATCGCGTGTTCGTCGAGCTCGTTGCCCTCGCGGTTCACGAGATCGACCGCCGTCATGATCATGCCCGGCGTGCAGAAGCCGCACTGCAAGCCATGGTTTTCGCGGAAGGCTTCCTGCATCGGATGCAGCGTGCCGTCGGTCGCAAGCCCTTCGATCGTGACGACGCGCGCGCCGTCCGCCTGCACCGCCAGCATCGTGCAGGACTTCACCGCCTTGCCGTCGACATGCACGACGCACGCGCCGCACTGACTCGTGTCGCAGCCGACATGCGTACCGGTGAGCTTCAGCGTTTCGCGCAGCATGGTGACGAGCAGCGTGCGCGCCTCGATGTCGGCCGACACGGGCTTGCCGTTCACCGTCAGATTGACCTTGGGCATGTAATGAAATCCGGGTTGGAGGCGGCTTGAGCTTGGAATTCGACCAAGTTCAAGCCAAGGAAACCTTCCCGGTCAAGCCTTTAGCCGCCGGCAGTCGGGGTATCAGGACAGTTCGGCGGTAAAATTGGCGAAGAACTTGTCGGCGATCTTCTTGGCGCTGCCTGCCAGGAGCCGCTGGCCCAGTTGGGCAATCTTCCCACCGACATTCGCCTCGGCGTTGTAGGTCAGCCTCGTGCCCTCGGGCACCTCGGTGAGTTCTACCTTGGCGCCCCCCTGGGCAAAGCCAGCGACTCCGCCCTCGCCCTCACCCTCGATGCGGTAGCCGTTCGGCGGATCCAGGTCCACAAGTCGCACCTTGCCTTTGAAGCGTGCGCTCACCGGACCGATGGTCATTTTCACGACGGCCGCGAACTCGTTGTCCGACGCCTTGGTCAGCTCCTCGCAGCCGGGGATGCACTTCCTGAGCATCTCGGCATCGTTGAGCGCCACATAGACCGCCTTGCGGTCGCGCGGCAGGACATATTCGCCGGACATTTCGAGGGCCATGCTCGTCTCCTGTTCGCGCCTCCTATAACCGCCCGCGCCGCAATTTGCACGGACGGGCTTCCGGCAACGGGCGCGCGAGCGTAAGGTCGCGCCCTCGCCCACGGCAGATCCCCCGCATGACCGCATCCGACCTGTTCGGCCCACTCTTCGCGACAAACGAAATGCGGAGCCTGTTCTCGGAACGCGCGACGCTTGCGCGCATGCTGAAGGTTGAAGCAGCGCTCGCCGAGGTCGAAGCCGCAGTCGGTGTCATTCCGCGCGGCGCGGCCGGGCCGATCGCCGCCGCCTGCAATCCCGACCGCTACGACATCGCGGAGCTCGGCCTGGCCGCGCCAGCTTCGGGCAATGTCGCGATCCCGCTTGTGAAGGCTCTGACGGCCGAAGTCGCGCGCCGCGACAAGGAAGCCGCGCGTTTCGTGCATTGGGGCGCGACCAGTCAGGACATCATCGACAGCGCGACCTCACTCGCCATTCGCGACGGTGCCGCCCTGATCGGGCGCGATCTCGACCGCGCGATCAAGGCGTTCGCCGCGCTCGCTCGCCGCTACCGCAAGAAACCGATGGCCGGCCGCACCTGGCTGCAACAGGCATTGCCCATCACCTTCGGCCTCAAGGCCGCGCGCTACGCCGCGATGCTTGCGCGCGTGCGCGCCCAACTTCATGAAGCCGCGAACAACGCTTCCGTCCTTCAGTTCGGCGGCGCGGCCGGCACGCTTGCCTCGCTTGGCAGCAAGGGATCCACGGTCTCGAAAAAACTCGCAGCGTCCCTCGATCTCGACCTGCCCGACCTGCCCTGGCACGGCGAGCGCGACCGCGTTGCTGTCGTCGCGACGACGCTCGGCATCGTGATCGGCGCGAGCGGCAAGATCGCGCGCGATGTGTCGCTGATGATGCAGACGGAAGTCGCCGAAGCCTTCGAGCCCGCGGCACCCGGTAAGGGCGGCACCTCCACCATGCCGCACAAGCGCAACCCGGTCGCCTGCGCGCAAATTCTCACCGCCGCGACCCTCGCCCCCGGCCTCGTCGCGTCGGTGCTGTCCGGTCTGGTGCAGGAGCACGAGCGTGCGCTCGGCGGCTGGCAGGCGGAATGGATCGCGCTGCCGCAACTTTTCCTGCTTGCATCTGGCGCCGTCGCGCAACTCGCCGAGACGGCGAAGGGTTTGGAAGTCGACACCGAGCGCATGCGCGCCAACCTTGAATTCACCAACGGCCTTGTCATGGCCGAAGCCGTGCAAATGGCGCTCGGTGAAAAGCTCGGCCGCATGGAAGCGCACGACCTGCTTGAAACCGCGAGCAAGAAGGCAGTCACGGAAGGCAGGCATCTGCGCGAAGTCGTCGGCGAAATTCCACACATCTCTGAGACGCTCGGCGAGAAGAAGCTCGACGCCCTGTTCGATCCCCTCGCCTATCTCGGCAGCGCCGAAGAGTTTATCGACCGCGCGCTGAAATCCGCCGAGCAAACGCTCGCAAAATCTGCCAAGCCGAAAGGAAAGAAGCGCTGATGCCGACGATCGACGCCGATGGCACCCCGATCAATGTTCATGTCGAGGGCAAGGAGGATGCCCCGGTCCTGATGTTCTCGAACTCGCTCGGCACGAACCTGCAAATGTGGGACGCGCAGGCGAAGCACTTCTCGAAAAACTTTCGCGTCGTGCGTTACGACCAGCGCGGCCACGGCAAATCCGGCGCCCCCGCGAGCGCCTATTCCATCGAAAGGCTCGGCAAGGACGTGCTCGCGATCCTCAACGCGCTCGATATCGCGCGCGTGAACTATTGCGGCCTCTCCATGGGCGGCATGACCGGCATGTGGCTCGCTCGCTTTGCGTCGGAACGCTTCGACAAGATGATTTTCGCGAATACCGCTCCCAAAAGCCAAACGCCCGACAGTTGGAATACGCGCATCGGCATCATCAACACGAAGGGCATGGAAGCGATCGGCGACGGCGTAATGAATATCTGGTTCACGAAGGAATTTCGCGAGAAGAACGCCAACACGATCTCAAAAATGCGCGCGACGCTCGTCGCGACCAATCCCACCGGCTATATTGGCTGCTGCTCCGCGATCCGCGACATGGACCAGCGCTGGGTCATTGCCGACATCAAATTGCCGTCGCTCATCATCGCCGGTCGCGGCGACAACGCGACGCCACTGAAGGACTCCGAATTCATGAAGGAGCGCATCGCGGGCTCCGAACTTGTCGCGCTCGACGCGGGCCATATCTCCAATGTCGAGCAGGAAACCGCCTTCACCGCGGCACTCGATAAATTTTTCGCAAGGAACTGACCGATGGACGAGCGCGAGCGCCACGACGCCGGCATGGCGAAACGCCGGAAGATTCTCGGCAATGCCTGGGTCGACCGCGCACAGGCGAAGAAGAACGACTTCAACGGCGAATTTCAGGACCTGATCTCGCGCTACGCCTGGGGCGAGATCTGGACGCGACCCGGCCTCGACGACCGCACGCGGCGGCTGATCGTGCTCGCCTCCATGATCGCACTCGGCCGCTGGGAAGAATTCCGCATGCACACCCGCGCCGCGCTGGTCGAAGGCAAGATGTCGAAGGACGACATCAAGGAAGTAATCTTGCAGCAGGCGATTTATTGCGGCGTGCCGGCGGCCAATACCGCGATCCATCATGCGGAAGAGACGTTCGCGGAGATTGAGAAGATCAAATGAACGTCGTCCCGGCCGAGCGCGCTCCGCGCGCGAGAGCCGGGACCGTTATCAATCAGTCTCGGAACGGTCCCGGGTCTCAGCGCTTTCGCGCCTCGCCCGGGACGACGAGCTAGTTCGTCCCCGCCCGCGCCCTGAGCGCATTGTCGCGGAAAGCCTGCGGCGTGGTGCCGGTCTGCTTCTTGAAGAAGCGCCCGAAGTGCGACGGGTCGGCGAAGGCAAGGTCGTAAGCGATTTCGCCCACCGTCAGCCGGGTGAAGACGAGCTGCCGTTTCGCTTCGGTCAAAATGCGCTGACGCAGCAGATGGCCTGCCGTGACTCCGGTCGCGCGCTTTACATGATCGTTGAGCCGATCCGGTGTCATCGCGAGCTTGCCTGCGTAGAAGCCGATATTCCGCTCGTTCTGGAAATTCGTCTCGATCAGCCGACGCAATTCCTCGACCGTCGGGTCTGCGGCGGTCAGCGTGACGGCACCCGTGCGCCTGCGGCTCGCCGCGATCCGCGCGACCTCGATTCCGATCAGTGCAAGATAGGAGCGCGCCGCCACCTCGTGGCCCTCGCGCGCGAGAGAAGTTTCATCGAGCAACTCCTTGCAGAGCCGCGAGAGGCGCGCGACATCGCCGGCGCGCGCAAACGACAACAAAGGATTCGCTGCGATCGAACGCAACCGCGCCAGCGCCGCATCCCCGTTTTCGCCGATCGTGCCGGCGACGTCCTCGGTGAAGCTGACGACATAGCCTTCGGTGACTTCGCGCCGGAAACGAAAGCCGTGCGCCACGGTCGGCGCAATCAGGACGACGGCCGGCGCTTCGAACGTGATGGCGTCCGCCTCGAGATCGAGCATTCCGCCGCCCTGCTCCGCGAGCAAAATTTGAAAGAGATTGCGATGCCGGTGCGGGCTGATCGTCCAGCCGTGAACCGACGAGCGCGACGAAATCGTTTCGATGTGAACGAAATCGAACGCCTGATCGTCGGGCGGATCGCCGTAGAGGTGAAAGAGCGGAAGCGTCGCGGCGCGCGGCATGGAGCGCACCATAGACCGGCGCACTATTCGGGCAAACCTTGCAACGCGCATGCAAAAAGCCCCGCTCGCGCGGGGCTTTCTGCTTCAGGGCCGTCAGCGTTTCTGCTGCTGCCCTCCCTGTTGCTGCTGGCCACCCTGACCGGGCTGCTGCTGTTGCTGGCCAAGCTTCTGGCCGCCGCCCTGCTGGCCGCCCTGACCGGGCTGCTGTTGCTGCTGGCCGGGTTTCTGGCTGCCGCTCTGGTGCTCTTTCTCGTTCGGATCGCGTTGGTTGGGGTTTTGATTCTGGTTGGCCATCGAACGCTCCATGGAGTAGCCCCAGCGTGATGTAACGCGCTTGCGCCCGGCCGTGTTCCTGGAACCCGGCGCGGGCTTAACGGTCTGCGAAGGTTCCACGGCGGATTGAACGCAACGCCAGCAGGAATCAGACGTGCTTGTACTCGCGGTCGTGATAGACGAGCGCACGGCCGGGTTCGCCCTGCCGCACTGCGACCACACCGCAAAAATAGACATTGTGCGAGGCAACCGGCTTCGACTCGATGATACGGCAGTCACAACTGACGACCGCCGTTTCGAGAACGGGTGCACCTGTCGCAAGCGTCAGCCATTTGCCTTGCAGAAAGCGCTGCGCGCCGCTCAGCCCCGTCCGCCCGGCAAACACGTCGGCGACGGAGTCGTCGCCCGCGCGCAGTGTATTGACGCAAAGGATTCCGTTCTCTCGCAGCACTGGAATGATGCGGCTGCGCCGGTTGAGGCAGACGAGCATCGTCGCCGGCTGATCGGATACGGAACTCACCGCCGTCGCGGTGAAACCATGCTTGCCGCCGGGTCCGTTTGTCGTGACGACGTGCACGGCCGCGCCGAGCCGCGCCATTGCTTCACGAAATTGCTTCGGCTCGACGGTCGAGAAACTGACCGGCGGCTCCGCCATGAAGGCGCCGCCAGTCGAGTCGTCCGGCAGCTGATCGTGCCAGTTCATGCTTTGATACTACTCGTCATGGCCGGGCTTGTCCCGGCCATTTCGCGTAGGCGGGCGCGTTCGCTGTCACATTCAGTCGCCGTCAAAAATTAGCTCTGGCAACAAGGCCGACACCACGTAGTTTGGCACATCGACGACGTTGGAAATGCGGAGGTCCACGGCGACGCTACAGATGACGTAGGCCTGCTCGCGCGTAAAACCGCGCTCCTGCAGCACAGCGATCATGTTGAGCACGGCATTGCGGCACGCGAGATTGAGATTCTCCGCTTCAATTTCGCCGTCGCTTCCGATCGGCATGCCCATCACGCCCAGGAAGCGTTCCGGGACTGCAATTTTCGGATCGGCAAAAAATTGCTGCTGCATGAACACCGGCGCGGAGAAGCGGCGCGCGCGTGCGGCGCCCTTGTGAACCCGAAATCGGACAACCACCGTGGCGCCCATCTCCACGGCCGTGAGACAGACCTCCCCATCGCCTTGCGCGAAATGCGCGTCGCCAGTGGAGAACAGGGCGCCACGCGTGAAGACGGGCAGAAACAGCTTTGCGCCCCTGGTGAGTTGTTTGACGTCGAAGTTTCCGCCGTTTTCGCGCGGTGGAATCGTGCGGAGACCGGTCAGCCCGCAGCGGCCGCCGGGCACCGCCCCGTTAGGATCGGGCGGCGGCGCTATCCCGCCCCGTTCGCGCACGCGCTGCTCGCGCTCCGTCCACTCGACAAGCTTTTCCGCCGACGGCGCCACCGCCGAGATTCCCATGAAGGGCGCGCCGGGAATGCGAACCCCCGGTATCTGCTCCGACGTCGCCCAGTTTCCGGCGATCTTCCAATGCGCAAGGAATGGTTCGGTCATCACATCGCGCAAAAAGCCGCCGCCGGGGAATATCGACGTAAAGGCGTTCGGCTGCGAAACGATATCCAGGAACTCGATTTCGAGCAGGTCACCCGGTTCGGCGCCTTTGACAAACACTGGCCCCGTCAACGGATGAATTCTGCCGCGGTTGATCTTCGGAAAATCCGCGACCGTGGTTTCGAGCGTGATCTGGCCGTCGACCGCGTCGCGGGTCTCAAGTCCGATCTCTTCGCCCTCTTCAACTTCGAGGATCGGCTCGATATCGGGGTGGTAGCGGTTATGGCCGCAATGCGGTTCGTCAATCAGCGATTTGGTTCGGTCGATCCGAATCGTGCGCATTCTTGTCCCCGCACATCAGTCATGTAAGCCGCGCGAGCATCGCAGCGGCTTAGCTGCGCGAACCTGCGTCGCTACCTGGATTGAGCCAGGTGCTGCCCGTCCAGCCGTTCTCGTCGTAATCGGACATGCACTGGTCCACCATCGCCTTCATGCGCTCCATCGAGCCGTTGCGGCGCGCGCCGGTCAGCGTCTGGATGCGAATGTCCTCATGGTTGCCGGCATAGTTGCGCTCATACAACTCGTGGCGCCCGCCGAATTCGGTGCCGATCGCATCCCACAGCAGCTTCATGATCTTGATGCGCTCCTTGTAGGTGACGCCATGCGAGCCGCGCACGAAGCGCGCAAGATACGGGTCGATCTCCTTGTTCTTGAAATCCTTGGCCGACGACGGAAGATAGATGAGCGCGGACGCGACGATTTTCTCGATGATCTCCTTGATGCGCGGATAGGCGTCGGGCGCGAAGACGCGATAGGAAAGCGCCGCCTGCAAATTCGGCAACACCGCCTCCCCGACCCATTCTTGCGGGCTGTTCGCCATGCAATCGGACAAGGACCAGAACAGATTCCGCCAGGCCACCACCTCGCCGAGCATCGCCTGATTGCCGCGGAATTCGTCGCCACCGGTGGCGTGCAACGCCTTCTCGAGCAGGCCCGCCATGAAGTCGAGCTTCACGGCGAAGCGCGTGCAGCCTTGGAAGCAGAAGCCGTTCAGGAACCCCGAGCGCGGATAGAAGCTCAGGATCTTTTCGGTGTCGCGATAGACGAGAATGTCCTCCCACGGGATCAGCACGTCATCGAGCACGAAGATCGCGTCGTTCTCGTCGAAGCGCGACGAGAGCGGATAGTCGTAGGGAGTACCGAGCGTCGTCGCGATCTGCTCGTATGAGGTGCGGCAGAAGAGCTTCACGCCCGGCGCGTCCATCGGCATGATGAACATGATCGCAAGATCGGGGTCGGCGGTCGCTGTCGCGGCGTTCTGGCCGAGGAAATTGTAGTGCGTGAAGGCGGCGGAGGTCGCCACAACTTTCGCGCCCGAGACGATCACGCCGGCGTCCGTCTCCTTCTTGATCGTGACGTAGACATCTTTCACTTCGTCGGTCGGCCGGCCCCGGTCGACCGGCGGATTGACGATGGCGTGGTTCATGAACATGACCGACTCTTGCGCGCGCTTGTGCCAGCGCCGCGCATTGTCGGCGAACTTGCCATAGTAGTCGGCGTTTGCGCCGAGCGTGTTCATGAGCGAAGCTTTGTAATCCGGCGTCCGGCCCATCCACCCATAGGTCATGCGCGACCATTCGGCGATCGCCTGCTGCTGCGCAACCAGATCCTCGCGCGATTTCGCCACGCGGAAGAATTTGTGCGTGTATCCGCCGTTGCCCGTGTCGGTCGGGCACGTCAACACCTCTTTGTGCTTGGGATCATGCAGCGCGTCATAGAGGCGCGCGAGCGTTCGAGCAGAATTACGGAAGGCGGAATGCGTGGTGACATCCTTCACCCGCTCGCCATTGATGTAGACCTGCCGCTCGTCACGCAGGCTGTCGAGAAATTCCTGCCCGGTGAACGGGCGCGCTTTGCCGGCGAGGATATCTTCGGGTTTTCGGCTCATGGGGTCTCCCCGGTTCTGTGCATTTTTGCTCGTTTTAACGTCTATACCCTCTTCCTGCCGCCGAAAGGTACCGTTGCGGGATTGCGCGGAACCTCCGGCCGCGCGCGGCGCGCCGGTCAACGGCGGAATTGTCGAGACCGTGCGCTCGCGGTACACGTTGAAGGTGCCCGATTTGGCCGCGCCCCCGCGAGGGCGGCGAAGAAGCCGGACGGGCTCATGGGGAGTTGGGACGCGTGGAATATTTCATTCAGCAGCTCATCAACGGGCTCGCGCTCGGATCGATCTACGGCCTGATCGCGATCGGCTACACGATGGTGTACGGCATCGTCGGCATGATCAACTTCGCCCATGGCGATGTGTTCATGGTCGGCACCTATATCGCCCTCATCGCTTTTCTTGCGCTTATTGCCATTGGCATCACCGCGGTCCCCGTCGCGCTGCTGCTCGTCCTCATCATCGCCATGGCGCTCACCGCGCTTTACGGATGGACGGTCGAGCGCCTTGCCTACCGGCCGCTGCGCGGCTCCTTCCGGCTCGCGCCGCTCATCTCCGCGATCGGCATGGCCATCGCATTGCAGAACTACATTCAGGTGGCACAAGGCGCGCGCGTGAAGCCGCTGCCGCCAATCATCACCGGCAACTACACGCTGATCGATAACGGCGGCTTCGTTGTACAGGTGTCGAACATCCAGATCATCATCGTGCTGACCACGGTCGCGTTGATGCTGGTCTTTTCCTGGATCGTGTCGGCGACCGCGCTCGGCCGCAACATGCGCGCCACATCGCAGGACCTGAAAATGGCGTCGCTCGTCGGCATCAACGTCGACCGCACGATATCGCTCACCTTCGTGATCGGCGCAGCGCTGGCCTCCGTCGCGAGCATCATGTTTCTGCTCTATTACGGAGTGATCGACTTCTTCATCGGCTTCATCGCCGGCATTAAGGCGTTCACGGCCGCGGTCCTCGGCGGCATCGGCTCGCTCCCCGGCGCGATGCTGGGCGGTCTCCTGATCGGTCTGATCGAGACGTTCTGGTCCGCTTATTTCTCGGTGGCGTACAAGGATGTCGCCGCCTTCTCCATTCTCGCGATCGTGCTCATCTTCATGCCGACCGGCATCCTCGGCCGCCCCGAAGTCGAGAAAGTCTGAGCGGGCCCGATGGCGAGCGGGAATACCACCGACGCGTCAGTGAAGGCCGGCCTGGATTTCGCCGGCGCTCTCAGGGACACGCTTGTCGCCGGCATCGTCGCGTTCGGTCTCTTCTGCCTCATACTTGGATTGCGAACCGAACAGGGTCCGACCGGCGCACTGGTCCTGCTGCCGCGGCCGCAATTGTTGTTCATGTCCGTCGGCCTCGTGATGGCCGGGCGCTTCCTGATCGCACTCTTCTTTCGTTCCGGCGCCCTTCGCCGTTCCGCCGCCTTCATCCCCGCGCCCTTCGCGCGGGGGAACTATCTCGGCAACGTCGCCGGCGGCGCGCTGCTGATCTTCGCGCTGATCATTCCAGTGATGTTTTTCGACAACCGTTACATCCTCGACGTCGCCATCCTTGTCATGACCTATGTCATGCTTGGCTGGGGCCTGAACATCGTGGTTGGGCTCGCGGGCCTGCTCGACCTAGGCTATGCCGCCTTCTACGCGGTCGGCGCCTACTCGTTCGCACTCCTCGCCACCAATTTCGGCTTGTCGTTCTGGATATGTCTGCCGCTTGCGGGAATTCTCGCCGCCTTCTGGGGAATCCTGCTCGGCTTTCCGGTTCTGCGATTGCGCGGCGATTATCTTGCCATCGTCACGCTCGCCTTTGGCGAAATCATTCGCCTCGTCATATTGAACTGGCAGGAATTCACCGGCGGCCCCAACGGTCTCTCGGGCATTCCCCGGCCGTCTTTCTTCGGCCTGCCGTTCACCGCGGGCGATGAAGGCTTCGCGGCCTATTTTGGACTCGAGTTCAACCCGTCGCACCGGGTCGTTTTTCTCTTCTACGTGATCCTCGGGCTTGCGCTGCTGACCAACTTCGTCACGCTTCGCCTGCGCCGTCTCCCGATCGGCCGCGCCTGGGAAGCGATGCGCGAAGATGAGATCGCCTGCCGATCGCTTGGCATCAACACGACGAATACCAAGCTCACCGCCTTTGCCCTCGGCGCCATGTTCGGTGGCATCGCAGGCGCATTTTTTGCGACTCGCCAGGGATTCATCAGCCCGGAATCCTTCACCTTCATGGAGTCGGCGATGATCGTCGCGATCGTCGTACTCGGCGGCATGGGCTCGCAGCTCGGCGTCGCGCTCAGCGCACTCATCATGGTCGGCGGCTTCGAAGTATTCCGCGAATTTGAACAGTACCGCATGCTGATCTTCGGCCTCGCCATGGTCGCCATTATGGTC
>JAICQA010000448.1 GCA_025929595.1 Xanthobacteraceae bacterium | reverse complement strand
GAGATCGCGATGGACGTGGTGCCCAACGAGGCGCGCGACGCCAAGGTGCGCTACGCCATCTCCAATTCCTTCGGCTTCGGCGGGCAGAACGTGTGCCTGGTGATCGCCGGCGCGCCCTAACCGCAATTATCGTCCGCTCGTCCCCGCGAAAGCGGGGACCCAGCTTCGTGCAATCCCTGGATTCCCGCTTGCCGCGCCGACGAGCCCTGTTTAGGGCGAGTGTCCGGCGCGGCGAACGTTACATGGCCGCGCTGGCCGCTCGCTTCGCTCGCCAGCGCGGCGCGGGAATGAGCGGAGTGCGGCAAATCGGGGCCGGTCCAGCCATTGACGGTACGGACTCCGGCCTTTAGCCCTTCGCCGTCCTTACTATTACGGAATAATCCTCCCATGCGCGCCTTGCGTCTCGTCGGCGACCGAAACCTTGAACTGGCCGAAGTGGAGGCGCCCCCGCCCCCCGGCCCGGGCGAGGTGCAGATCAAGACGCTCGCGATCGCGCTCAACCACATCGATGTGTGGGGATGGCGCGGCATGGCTTTCGCCAAGCGGAAACTCCCCGTGGTCGTGGGCGCGGAAGCCGTCGGCGAGGTCGTCGCGGTCGGCGACGGCGTGATCGGTTTTGCGGCCGGCGAAATGGTGGTGCCGTACGGCGCCTATACCTGCGGCAAGTGCAAGCCGTGCCTCGAAGGCAAGGACAATCTCTGCGAGAACGTGAACGGGCTCGCGGGCTTTCACGTCGATGGCTTCGCGCAGGACTACTACAACTGGCCGGCGCGGCTCGCGATCAAGGTGCCGGCGGGCGTTTCCGTCACCGATGCCGCCTGCGCGCCCCTCACCTTCGCGACCGTCGAGCACATGCTGTTCGATAACGCCAGGCTCCAGCCGGGAGAGACGGTGCTCGTGCATGCGGGCGGCTCGGGCATCGGCTCGGCCGCGATCCGCATGACGAAGGCGATCGGCGGCACGGTCATCACCACCGTCGGCGACGACGAGAAGGCGGAGAAGGCCAAGGCGCTCGGCGCGGACCACGTCATCAATTACAAGAAAGACCGCTTCGAGGGCGTGACGCGCAAGATCACGCAGAAGAAGGGCGTCGACGTGGTCTTTGAGCATACAGGGGCGGAGACCTGGCAGGGCTCGCTGCTCTCGCTCAAGCGCGGCGGGCGGCTGGTGACTTGCGGCGCCACGTCGGGTCCTACCACGACCATGAACCTGATGCAGCTTTTCCAGCAGCAGTACAAGATTTTCGGGTCGTTCGGCTTCACGATCAGGAATATCGCGACGAGCCTTCAGAAGATCGCCAAGGGCATCAAGCCGGTGATCGACTCCGAGATCGCGGTCGCCGATTTCGGCCTCGGGCTCGAACGGCTGGAGACGCGGCGCGTCTTCGGCAAGATCGTGGTGAGGTTCTGAGCGTGACGCAGGCGCGCGGCGGCTGGCGCTGGCAGGCCTATATTTTTTACAAGCGCAACGCGCAGATCATCAATCCGATCCTGCGGCCGTTCCGCCTCGCGTCCGATTATGCGCTGGCGGGGTTGGCGAAGCTCATGGCGCGCGCAATGAAATCCGCGGACGCGGATGCGGCGTCCGACTTCATGGGCAAGCTCGCGCGCACGTTTGGTCCTTTCATCTCCGCGCACAAGACCGGCCGCGAGAATCTGCGCCGCGCCTTTCCCGAAAAGAGCGAAGCGGAAATCGAAGCGATCCTGCGCGGCGTGTGGGACAATCTCGGCCGCGTCGCCGGCGAGTTCGTGCATCTCGACAAGATGTGGGACTACGACGACCGCCATCCGAATGCGGGGCGGATCGAGACGCACAACGTCGACCGTTTCAT
>JAICQA010000133.1 GCA_025929595.1 Xanthobacteraceae bacterium | reverse complement strand
GGTCATGAGGCGCGGAATAGCATCGGGTGCAGGCCGGGCGAAGTGCCGTGCGGTCGCGTCCGGCGGTGGACGGGTTGCCCGCCGCCGATATACTCGCAACCGGCGCGGGAGGGGACCTTCTATGGCCATGCGAGCAGGGACGCCAGCCTTTTTCGCCGGCCTCACGGGGCTATTTTCGGTCCTGCTGGCCACGGCCCCGTCGTCGCCCGCGGTGGCGCAGTCCTACAAGGTCGTGACCGCGGTGCGGGCCAAGATGACCGGCGGCACGACCGCCTTCATCAACGCGTCAAGCAAGCGCGTGATCGAGATCGATTCGAACGGCAAGACGGTGTGGCAATGCTCGCTCGCCGCCGCGCAGTTCAAGAGCGCGGAGTTGCAACGAGGCGCCGATCTTGAATGGATCAAGTCGGACGACACTTTCCTTATTGCCGTTCCCTTCAGCGGCGTCTTCCGCATCGACCGCAAATGCAACGTCGTGTGGCGCTACCAGACGGCGAAGGTCAGCCACGATGCGGACTTGCTGCCGAACGGCAACGTCCTGCACGCCTGGGCCTGGGACTCGGCGGGCGACGATCAGGCGGTCGAGGTCGATCCGTCCGGCAAGATCGTCTGGCGCTGGCAGGCGCGCGATCATGTCGACAGAAAGTGGGCCGCGCAGGGCAAGGGCGCGCCCGACAAGCCAAAGCGAGGACCGGGTTCGGGGCAGGGCGGCGGACGCGGCGAAGGGTTCACCCATACCAACGCGGTGGTGCGTCTTCCCAATGGCGACACGCTCGTGAGTCTGCGCAATTTCCATCGCGTCGTGCGCGTGGCGCCGGACGGCACCGTGCGCCGCAGTTGGGGGCCGATCAATTACGTGCACGAGCCGAGCGTTCTGCCCGACGGCTCGCTGCTCGCCGCCCAGCGTTCGCCGATGATCGTCGCGATCTACGGCAGGGGCCCGCGCCAGACCGTATTCGCGAACGACATCGGTATCAGCCCGATCCGCACCGTCGAGCAACTCGACAGGGGAAACCTGCTGCTCACCGGCGGCGAGGACATCGTCGAGATCGACAAGGACGGCGAAGTGGTCTGGCACGTGAAGATTTTCGGCGACCTCGGCGTGCGCGAGCGCGACGGCGTCTACAAGGCCGTTCGCGTTTCAAAATGATCCGCGCGGCGCACGAGGCGGACCTGCCGGCGATTCTCGCGATCTATAACGACGCCGTCCTGAATACGACCGCGATCTGGAACGAGGCGCCGAGCGATCTCACGACGCGCCGGGCGTGGTTCGACACGCGGCGCGCGGCGGGGTTCCCGGTGCTGGCGGCGGAGGAAAACGGCCTCGTGGTCGGCTACGGCAGCTTCGGCAACTTTCGTCCGTTCGACGGCTACCGCTTCACCGTCGAACATTCGCTCTATGTGGCCGCCGATGCGCGCGGCAGGGGACACGGGTCGGCGCTGCTCACGGCGCTGATGGATGAGGCGCGCGTCCTTGAGAAGCGCGTCATGATTGGCGGAATCGACGCGACCAACACGCCGTCGCTCGCGCTGCATGCGAAGTTCGGATTCGTCGAGGTCGGACGCCTGCCCGGCGTCGGCGAAAAATTCGGCCGCGCCCTCGATCTCGTGCTGATGCAGAAGACTCTCTAGTCATTCCGGGGCGCGTGCGAAGCACGCGAGCCCGGAATCCAAGCGGCGTGAAGGCTTGTGCTGAGTCCGTTTGGATTCCGGACTCGCGCTCGCTTTGCTCGCGCGCCCCGGAATGACAGTTCTCTTACTCCGCCGCCGCGGCGAGCCGCGCGTCGTAGGGGAACGGCTTGAGCGCCACCGGGCCATCGCCAGCGACGATGTAGTGGCCAGGCGGCACCGGCTTCCAGTGCGAGCGGTCCTGATCGAGCGGCTCCGACACGACGACGACATGATCGCCCGCGTCGGAATAATAAAGCGACGTCGCTGTGTCGTCGGTCGCGAAGCGGAAGGCGAACATGCGCTTGCCGTCCGAGAGGGCCGCCGTGAAGCGCACCGGCTCGCGCGAGCCGCACGCGCGCGCGATCTCGGCGATCACCGCGAGCACGCGCGAGGTCGCGCCGACCACGTCCTTGACGGCGCCCGCGCCGAGGATGGCGAGAAACACCGCTTCGGAGTCCGTCGTGCCGAGACGCGCGTTGTAATAGGCGTCGGGAATCAGTTCCTCGACCTTGCGGCGGATCAGGCTCCAGTTGCCGATCTGGCCGTTATGCATGAACAGCCAGTTCTCGTAGGCGAATGGATGGCAGTTCGGCCGCGTGATTTGCGTGCCGGTCGAGGCGCGCACATGGCCGAAGAACAGATGCGAGCGGATGTGGCGCGCGAGATGGCGCAGGTTTTCGTCGGACCAGGCCGGGCGAATTTCGCGATAGACGCCGGGCTCTCGCCGTTCGCCATACCAGCCGAGGCCGAAGCCGTCGCCGTTCAGACTGTCGGTCGATTCCTGGGCGCGCCGGCTTTGTTCAACGAGCGAGTGAACGGGCGCCGTCACGTACTCTTCGAGCGCAGTCGGCTTTCCGCGATAGGCGATCCAGCGGCACATTGTTCGTCAGGTTCCGTACGAACCCCCATCAGCCTTGTAACAGTTTCAACCCGCGAGATGAATAGACCATGAATTTGAAGGCGTTGCGAAACCGGACGCCCGTTTGCAGCATTGTCCCTTTGTCGCAGGAGGCCGCATGGACGCCGAGCTTCGCCCGCCGATCAGAAGCCTCGGCCGCCTCGCCGAGGCCGAGGAACACTGTACCCGCTGCCCGCTCTATGCGGACGCGACCCAGGCAGTGCCGGGCGAGGGGCCGAGACGGGCGCGGATCATGGTCGTCGGCGAGCAACCCGGCGATCAGGAGGATCGTGCCGGCCATCCTTTCGTCGGGCCGGCGGGACGGCTGCTCGATCAGGCATTGGAGAACGCGGGGATCGATCGCGGCGAGACATTCGTCACGAATGCTGTGAAGCACTTCAAGCACGAGATGCGCGGCAAGCGCCGCCTGCACAAGCGCCCCAACGCCTATGAGGTCGAACGCTGCCATAAATGGTTCGAAGCGGAGCTCGCTCTCGTGAAGCCCGCGCTCATCGTGGCGCTCGGCGCGACGGCGGCGCGCAGTGTGCTGGGCCGTCCGGTCCCGATCGGCAAGTCGCGCCGCAAGCGGTTCGAGCTCGCGGGCGGGACGGCGGTCTTTGTCATCCAACATCCGTCGGCGCTGCTTCGTATTCGCGACAGTGCGGATCGGCGTACGCAGTTCAGGCGTTTTTCGGCGGACCTGCGTCACGCCGCGTCGCAGGCAGGCTGACTACTCTTCTTCCCCGAAACGGTCGGCGCAGAGCGCCTCGATGGCGGCGAGCGCGGCCCTGGCCTCAGGCCCCTTCGCGGTCACGGTGATCGTGCTGCCCTGACCCGCGGCGAGCATCAGCAGCCCCATGATCGACGTGCCGCCGACGGTCTCGCCGCCGCGCGACACCGTGACGTCGGCGTTGAACTTGTCGACCGTCTGCACGAAGCGCGCCGAGGCGCGCGCGTGCAAACCCTTCTGATTGATGATCCGGATTTCGCGTGCGATCTCGCTCACGAAGGGCGCCGAGCCGGACGAAGCGTCGTTCGCCATGCTCTATTTGCCCGCGAGGACGTGGCTCGCGACGTTGATATATTTGCGGCCGGCTTCCTGCGCGCAGGTGACGGCTTCCGAGAGCGGCTTTTCATTGCGCACGCTCGCGAGCTTCACGAGCATCGGCAGATTGATGCCGGCGACGACCTCGACATTGGGTGCGTTCATCACGGAGATCGCGAGATTGGACGGCGTGCCGCCGAACATGTCGGTGAGAATCGCGACACCGTCGCCGCTGTCCACCTTGTGAACGGCGTCGATGATCTCCTGCCGGCGCTTCTCGATGTTGTCGTCGGGCGCAATCGCGACCGTTTCGATCTGACGCTGCGGACCGACGACATGTTCGAGCGCCGCGCGAAATTCCGCGGCCAGCCGTCCGTGTGTGACGAGAACTAATCCGATCATGGTCTCTGTTTGCCAGGCCCGGCGCGCAGGCCTGTCGGCTGCCTCGGGCGGCGCGGGGCGACATATTTGTCCCCTCCGACTCCGAACGCAAGCGCCAACCTTCAGTCCCGTGTGAGTTCGTTAATTGCCGCCAGAACGCCCGGTAACGCGGCTTCATCGGGCGCAACCGGAAGGCGCGACAGTTTGACGCCCGAAATCTCCGTACTGCGGGAAGCGTCCTCCGGCATGCGCGCGGCGTCGGCGGCGCCGAGGTCGACAACGAGCATCACAAGCGCGAGAGGCTCATAGTCGACGGTGCGGACGCCAAGGCCCCGAATTTCCAGGCGGCCTCTGATTGCGTCGGGCGCAGCGGCCAGCAATCGTCCGTTCGCCGCGAAAAGATGCACGCGGTCGTCGGCGACAAGCCGTGCTGTTCCCGGCAGTGCGTCAATCAGCGCAAGCGCGAGGCCGGACTTGCCGCTGCCGGATGCGCCGCGGATCAACACCGCGCTGCGTCCGACAAGGACGCAGCTTGCATGCACGGTCGTCTTGCTCGCTTGCAGCATGATTAGGCGGCGGGCAGCCGCACGACGAAGCGCGCGCCTTTCACCTCGGGCTCAGCACCCGGGCGCGGCCGCACCAGCCGGTTCTCCGCCCAGATACGCCCGCCATGCCCTTCGACGATCTGCCGCGAGATCGAAAGCCCGAGACCGGAATTTTGTCCGAAGCCCTGCTCGGGCCGGTCGGTGTAGAAGCGCTCGAAGATTTTTTCGAGCGCGTCGGGGCGGATACCCGGACCCTCGTCCTCGACCACGATCTCAATCTGGCCTTTGAGACGGCGGCAGCTCACCCGCACCGTGCCGCCCGGCGGCGAGAAGGAGCGCGCGTTCTCGATCAGGTTGTCGATCACTTGGCCCAGACGCGAGTCGCGGCCCGGCACGATATAACTTTGCGGCGCGCCGACCACGCGCCCGGTCGCGAACACCACATGCACGCCGTCGTCGCGCGGCACCTCGTCGGCGATCTTGATCACCGCCGACAGCAACTGATGCACGTCGACGGGCGCCGATTCCTGCCGCTGCATCTCGGCGTCGAGGCGGCTCGCGTCGGAAATGTCGGAGATCAACCGGTCGAGCCGGCGGATGTCGTGCTGGATCACGTCGAGCAGCCGGTCGCGCGCCTCCGGCGTCTTCACGAGCGGCAATGTTTCGACCGCGGAGCGCAGCGAGGTGAGCGGGTTCTTCAGTTCGTGCGACACGTCCGCCGCAAAGCTCTCGATTGCCTCGATGCGGCTGTAGAGCGCGTCGGTCATGTCGCGGATCGCGCCGGACAGATGCCCGATCTCGTCCGAGCGCGAGGTGAAGTCGGGAATCTCGACGCGGGTGCGGTTGCGGCGGCGCACATGTTCGGCGGATGCCGCGAGCCGCCGCAATGGCCCGCCGATGGACTTGGCGAGCAGCATCGAGAGCAGCACCATGACGGCGGCGGCCATGCCGAATACGCCGAGCACCACGAGCCGCTCAGATTCCACCGCGTCGTCGATCTCGCTGCCTTGCGTGGACAAGAGCAGCGCGCCATGCACGCCGCGGAAGCGCTGGACCGGGACCGCGACCGAAACGATCACTTCGCCGCGCTCGTTCGTGCGCACCATGCTGGACTTCACGCCGTAGAGGGCGCTTGCGACCTCTTCATAACCTTTGCCATTGCCTGGCCCGAGCTCCTTGTAGAGCGGCAGCTCGCCGCGAATGACGCGCTTGTAGATCGAATTCCACTGCTTCTCGATGAAGCCCGGCTTTGGCGTGTTCGGCGGCGGCAGGTCGAAGCGCAGGATGTCGCCGCGCGTGTAGAGCGTGCTGGAATCGAGCAGCAGCGTCCCGTCACGGTCATAGATGCGTGCGCGTGTGTCCGTCGGCGACACGAGGCGGCGCAGCAGCGGCGCGACGCGCTCGGGATTGATCGGGAATTCGAAGGGCGACATGACGTCTTCGCCCGGGCCGTAGGTCTCGCCCTGTTTCAGTTCCAGCAGCTTGTCGGGATCGACGGTGAGCGCGCGCGTGTCCGCGGTCGCCGACGCCGCGATCGCGGCCGCGATGATCTCGCCTTGGGTGAGCATGCTCTGCACCCGCGCATCGACGAGGTTCTCACGGTATTCGGAGAGATAAAGGACGCCCGCGACGAGCGCGACGAGGCCCGCCAGATTGAGCAGCACGATGCGGCGCGTGATGCTGGAGAAGCCGCGATTGGCGACCTGCATCCGGCGCCGCTCGGCCGCGGCGAGCCAGCGCGAGAAAATGTTCCGGCGGTGCGGGGGCGCCGGCGGCTTCGGATGCCCGGCCTCGGCCTCGTGCTCGGGCTCCGGGGCGGGTGAGGGGGCGCGCGCAACGACGCGCGTCAGATCTTCGTAAGAACGACGGAGCTTGTTCGCGGCGGCCGATGAGGCCGTCGAGTGAGCCGGACTCGGCCGCGCCTCGGCCCGTTTTTCCACGTCGGCTTTCATGAACGCGCTCCCGGCGCGGCCGGTCGCTTACGCTTCCTTGAAGCGATACCCCACGCCGTACAGCGTCTCGATCATTTCGAACTCGGTCTCGACCGTCTTGAACTTCTTGCGCAGCCGCTTGATGTGGCTGTCGATGGTGCGGTCGTCGACATAAACCTGGTCGTCATAGGCCGCATCCATCAGCGCGTTGCGGCTTTTCACGACACCCGGGCGGCTTGCGAGCGCCTGCAGGATCAGGAACTCGGTGACGGTGAGCGTCACCGGTTCGCCCTTCCAGGTGCAGGTGTGGCGCTCCGGGTCCATGCGCAGCGGGCCGCGCTCCAGAACCTTCGCGTCGTTCTCCTTCGGCGCGGTGCCGTCCTTCGGCGTAAAGCGGCGCAGCACCGCCTTCACGCGCTCGACGAGCAACCGCTGCGAGAACGGTTTGCGGATGAAATCGTCGGCGCCCATCTTGAGCCCGAACAACTCGTCGATCTCTTCATCTTTCGACGTGAGGAAGATGACCGGAAGGTCGGTCTTCTGGCGCAAGCGGCGCAGTAACTCCATGCCGTCCATGCGCGGCATCTTGATGTCGAGGATGGCGAGGTCGGGCGATTGCGTCTTGAATCCGTCGAGCGCGGTCGCGCCGTCGGTGTAAGTAAGAATGCGATAGCCCTCCGCCTCCAGCGCCATCGAGACCGAGGTAAGAATATTGCGGTCGTCATCGACCAAAGCGATCGTAGGCATACCGTCTCCTTGTCACCCGCCGGGGCGAGTTCCCCAGCCGGTTGAAACCCTTTGCCGGGGCCGAAATGTGACGGCCCCGGAATCGATGCCCCCGATCGGGCGAAACTAGCCTCT
>JAICQA010000114.1 GCA_025929595.1 Xanthobacteraceae bacterium | reverse complement strand
TCGCCATGAGCTCGTAGGACTTCGCGTCGTCGAGCGGAATGCCGAGCAGGTCGATCTCGATGCCGCGCTTCGCCACCAGGTCGACCGCGGTCTGCAGCACCGTCAGCGTCTTCAGGCCGAGGAAGTCGAACTTCACGAGGCCC
Source organism: Xanthobacteraceae bacterium (assembly GCA_025929595.1). Classification (GTDB taxonomy): domain Bacteria; phylum Pseudomonadota; class Alphaproteobacteria; order Rhizobiales; family Xanthobacteraceae; genus JAUSIF01. Next base: position 8,049 of record JAICQA010000114.1, on the reverse strand, counting down.
GCCGGCTCCACCCACTTCATGTTGAACTGGGTCACCGGCATGTCCGACTTCGGATCGCGGTAGAGCGGGACCAGCTCCGCGAGCGGGCGGTCGCCGATCACGATGCCGGCCGCGTGGGTCGAGGCGTGGCGGTGCAGCCCTTCGAGCTTGAGCGCGATGTCGAAGGCGCGTTTCACGATCGGTTCGGAATCCCGCGCAGCCTGCAGCCGCGGCTCGTCGTCAATGGCGCGCGCCAGCGTCACCGGCGCGGCCGGGTTCATCGGCACCATCTTGCAGAGCTTGTCGACCTGCCCGTAGGGCATCTCCAGCACGCGTCCGACATCGCGCAAGACGCCTCGCGCCTGCAACGTGCCGAAGGTAATGATCTGCGCCACCTGCTCGCGCCCATAGCGCTCCTGCACGTAGCGGATCACCTCGTCGCGCCGCTCCTGGCAGAAGTCGACGTCGAAGTCCGGCATCGAAACGCGGTCCGGATTGAGGAAACGCTCAAACAGGAGCCCGAAGCGGATCGGGTCGAGGTCGGTGATCGTGAGCGAATAGGCGACGAGCGAGCCCGCACCCGAGCCGCGGCCCGGCCCGACCGGAATGTCCTGCGACTTCGCCCACTGGATGAAGTCGGCAACGATCAGGAAGTAACCCGCATAGTTCATGCGGCTGATGACGCCCAGTTCAAAGGCGAGGCGTTCGCGATAGTCTTCCGTCGTCCGCCCCGGCGCGAGACCCTCGGCCGCAATACGTGCCTTGAGGCCCGCCTCCGCCTGCCGCCTCAGCTCGGCAGCCTCGTCCGCTTCCTTGTTGCCGACCGTGAAGCGCGGCAGGATCGGATTGCGCGTTGTTGGACGCCACGCACAGCGCCGGGCGATCTCCACGGTCGAAGCGAGCGCCTCCGGGAGATCGGCGAACAGCTCCATCATCTCTTCGCGCGTCTTGAAACGGTGCTCGGGCGTGAGCTGCCGCCGGTCGCTTTCGGCAACAATCCGGCCTTCGGCAATCGCAAGCAGCGCGTCCTGCGCCTCGTAGTCGTCACGCTTCGCAAAGAAAGCTTCGTTGGTCGCAACGAGCGGCAACTCGTGACCGTAGGCAAAGTCGATCAGGAAGGCTTCCGCCCGCCGCTCACTGTCGAGACCATGCCGTTGCAATTCGACGTACAGGCGATCCGGATAGATCGCCTTCAATCGTTCGAGCCGCGCCTCCGCGAATTCCAACCGGCCTGCATTGATCGTCATATCGAGCGGACCGTCGGGCCCTCCCGTGAGCACGATCAGGCCTTCCGACTGTTCGGCCAGCCAATCCGCCTTGACGTGCGATCCTTCCGTTGGCTCAACCCCGAGAAAACTCCGCGAAACAAGCTGCATCAGGTTGCGGTAACCCGCTTCACTGGCCGCGAGCAGCACGATGCGCGGTAACGCCGCCACCTGACCCGGGTTGCGCGGCGGCGGCTGGTCGCCGAAATCGACGGCGAGCGCGCAGCCGATGATCGGCTGAATGCCGGCGGACGCCATCTTCTCCGAGAATTCGAGCGCGCCGAACAGGTTGCCCGTATCGGTCAGCGCGAGCGCGGGCTGTTGGTCGGCCTTGGCAAGGTCGGCAAGCCGGCCAAGCTGCATGGCGCCCTCGAGCAGCGAATAGGTCGAGTGCACGTGCAGATGAATGAAACCCGGTCCGTCCACGCTTGCTCCGATTCTGAGCGGTCAATCTAGACGTGAACGCCGACGCGTCCACCGCAGCGCCGCCGGCCCTGTGGAAAGGCTCAGGCCAGCTCGACGACCTTGCCCTCTTGCAGGGTCACGCGCCGCGTCATGCGGCCCGCCAAGGCAAGATTGTGCGTGGCGATCACCGCCGCAAGCTCCGTCGCCTGCACGAGCTTCGTCAGGGTTTCGAACACCAGATCGGCCGTCTGCGGATCGAGATTGCCGGTCGGCTCGTCCGCGAGGAGCACCCGCGGCGCGTTCGCCACCGCACGCGCGATAGCCACGCGCTGCTGCTCGCCACCCGAAAGTTCCGCCGGTCGATGCTCGAGCCGCTGCGCGAGGCCGAGAAACGCCAACAGGTCCGTCGCCCTTGCCCTCGCCTCGCCGCGCGACGTTCCCTGGATCATCTGCGGCAGCATCACGTTTTCCAAGGCCGTGAACTCCGGCAGCAGATGATGAAACTGGTAGATGAAACCGATATCCGCGCGGCGGATCGCCGTGCGCTCCGAATCCGGCAACGTCGTCGTCGCGCGCTCACAGATGCTCACTTCGCCCTTGTCGGGATGCTCCAGCAGACCGGCGATATGCAGCAGCGTCGACTTACCCGCGCCGGAAGGCGCGATCAGCGCCACGGATTCCCCCGGCCATACCGATAACGACGCACCCGCTAAAATCTCAAGCGTGCTTTCACCCTGAATGTACCGCCTTTCGACGGCCTCGAGCTGCAGCGCGGGCGGTTCGTTCATGCGCTCACTCGTAACGGAGCGCTTCGACCGGGTCGAGCCGCGCGGCTCGCCAGGCCGGATAGACAGTCGCGAGGAACGACAGGACGAGCGCCATCGCAACTACCGCACCCGTTTCCCGTACATCCATGTCGGCCGGCAACCGGCTCAAATAATAGAGCTCCGGCGAGAACAGTTCTGTCGATGTTAGCCAGGAGATGAAGCCGCGGATCTCCTCGACGTTCAGGCAGACGGCAAGTCCAAGACCGAAGCCGACGATCGTGCCCACCACGCCGATGCTCGATCCGGTGATCAGGAATATCCGCATGATGGACCCGCGGGTCGCGCCCATGGTGCGCAGGATCGCGATGTCGTGGCCCTTGTCCTTCACGAGCATGATGAGACCCGACACGATATTGAGCGCCGCCACCAGCACGATCAGCGTCAGGATCAGGAACATCACGTTGCGCTCGACCTGGAGCGCGTTGAAGAAGGTCGCATTGCGCTGCCGCCAGTCCACGAGGAAGACCGGTCGGCCCGCACGCTCGTTGATCAACTGCCGGTATTTGTCGACGGCGTCGGGATTGTCCGTGTAAATCTCGATCGCAGAAACGTCGTTACGCCGATTGAAATAAAGTTGGGACTCCGGAAGCGGCATGTACACGAAGACGCTGTCGTATTCGGACATTCCGATCTCGAAGATCGCCGCCACCTTGTAGGCCTTAATGCGTGGCGTGACGCCCATGGGCGTCACTGACCCTTTCGGCGAGAACAGCGTGATCTGGTCTCCGACGCGCAACGACAGGCTGTCCGCTAACCGTTTGCCGATCGCGACGCCCTGCCCCTCGTTGAATCCGTCGAGCGTCCCGGAGCGGATGTTCGTGCTGATCGACGGGAGTTTCTTCAGATCCTGCTCACGGATTCCGCGTACAAGCACACCGCTGGCATGGAATGGTGACGAGGCAAGCGCCTGTCCTTCGACCAGCGGTACGGCAAGCGTGATGCCGGGAATGCCGCTGACCTTTTCAGCCACCGCTGCAAAATCGGTCAGTGGCGCTTCCAGCGGCTGAATGAGGATGTGCCCGTTGAGCCCGAGGATCTTCGAGAGCAACTCCTGCCGAAAGCCGTTCATCACAGCCATCACAATGATGAGCGTGGCAACCCCCAGCATGATGCCAAGGAAGGAGAAGCCGGCGATGACCGAGATAAAGCCTTCCTTGCGCCGCGCCCGCAGGTAACGCAGCGACAACATCCACTCGAACGCCGAGAACGGCGCCGTTCCGGTCTTCGCAGTCATGACAACCCCTCGAAGCCCCCTCTAGCCCGAGAGTCTGTTAATCGCCTCTTCCGGGGTGACGAGCTCACGCTCGCCGCCCGAACGGCGCTTGATTTCCACTTTTCCTTCAGCAAGCGCCTTGGGCCCGACCGTCACCTGCCAGGGCAGACCGATCAAATCCATTGTGGCGAATTTGGCTCCTGCCCGTTCGTCCGTATCGTCATAGAGTACGTCGATTCCCTTGCCCGTAAGAGCCGAATAAAGCTGTTCACAGGCGGCATCGGTCGCGGCGTCACCCTGCTTCAGGTTCATTAGCCCGACCTTGAAGGGCGCGATCGCCTCCGGCCAGACAATCCCTTTGTCATCATGGCTCGCTTCGATGATGGCCGCGACGAGCCGCGACGGCCCGATGCCGTAGGAACCCATATGCACGGGACTCACGTTGCCGTTCGGCCCGCTGACCGTCGCCTTCATCGGCTCGGAGTATTTGGTGCCGAAATAGAAAATGTGGCCGACCTCGATGCCGCGCGCCGATAGCCGCTTGGGCTCGGGAATCTTCTCGAACGCCGCCGCGTCGTGCTTCTCGGACGTCGCCGCGTAGAGTGAAGTCCAGCGGTCCACGATTTTCTGCAGCCCCGTCTTTTCGTCGAAATCGACGCCTTCAGCAGGCACGTCGAACTCGAGGAAGTCGTTCTGGCAGAACACTTCGCTCTCGCCGGTCGAAGCGAGGATGATAAATTCATGACTCAGGTTACCGCCGATGGGTCCGGTGTCCGCCACCATCGGGATCGCCTTCAGCCCCATGCGCGCGAAGGTGCGCAGATACGCGACGAACATCTTGTTGTAGGAGTGCCGCGCGCCTTCGGCATCGAGATCGAAGCTGTAGGCATCCTTCATCAGGAATTCGCGCGAGCGATAGACGCCGAAACGCGGCCGCACCTCGTCGCGGAACTTCCACTGGATATGATAGAGGTTGAGCGGCAGCTGCTTGTACGATTTCACCGACGCGCGGAAGATTTCCGTGATCATCTCTTCGTTGGTCGGGCCGAACAGCATCTCGCGTTCGTGCCGGTCTTCGATGCGCAGCATCTCCTTGCCGTAATCGTCATAGCGCCCGCTCTCCCGCCACAGGTCGGCTGACTGGATGGTCGGCATCAGCATTTCGATCGCGCCGGCGCGGTTCTGCTCCTCGCGCACGATCTGGCAGACCTTGGTGAGCACCCGGTGGCCGAGCGGCAGAAAGGCATAAATCCCGGCCGCCTCCTGCCGGATCATGCCTGCGCGCAGCATGAGCCTATGCGAGACGATTTCTGCGTCGCGAGGCGCTTCGCGCAGGATGGGCAGGAAATAGCGCGAAAGGCGCATCTAGACCCTCGACTCAAAAAGGGGCACCGCGGCCCCGATTTCGCAGTGAAAGCAGATCACTCCGCCATGACAAGAGCACGGAGGCCGCGCACCAGCGAGCCTTATTTTGCATCGCAAAATAATTCGCGTGCAGCGCAAGAATGACAGCTTGCCGCATGTCTGGTTAGCTTCGTTTCGACCGGGGTGGCCAATGGGAAACCATTGGCCCATGGCCCAGGTCTCGGGAGGAAGCCAACCAGCCGCTTATTCGGTGCAGCGCGGCGCGCGCCAGAAGTGGCAAAAGGGTGGATCGGAGCGGGCGAGCCATTGGCTCGCCCGTCTTCCTTTTGAACCCCTCACGTCTTGGGCAGTGTAAACGGCATCGGTAGCCGGTCGAGCGATAGCCCGCCCGCGTTCCAGACAGCGTAAAAGATCGTGAGCAGCACCCCGGCGACAACAGTTGTCGCTGCGATCTTCCACCACAGCAACGGCCGATGCGGCGCGCCCGGATCGGTACCCGGCTCAAATTCCATCTGCGCTTCATGCTGGCTCTTCACCCCGAGCGGCAGCATGGCGAAGAAGACGATCCACCAGATCAGAAAATAGATCGCGATCAGCGTGAGCGCACTCATGACTCATACCTGCTCGATCTCAACCAGCGTGCCGTTGAAATCCTTCGGGTGCAAAAAAAGCACCGGCTTGCCGTGCGCGCCGGTCTTCGGCTCACCATCGCCCAGCACCCGCGCGCCCTCAGCCTTCAACCGGTCGCGCGCCGCGAGGATGTCCTCAACCTCGTAACAGAGGTGATGAATGCCGCCGTCCGGATTGCGCTCCAGAAACCTGGCGATCGGCGAGTCTTCGCCGAGCGGCACCAGAAGCTCGATCTTCGTATTCGGCAGTTCGACAAACACGGTCGTGACACCATGCTCGGGCAGCGCCAACGGCGCCGATACCCTTGCGCCCAGCGTGTCGCGATACTTCGACGCCGCTGCCGCGAGATCCGGCACCGCGATGGCGACATGATTGAGCCGACCGATCATTCAAATCCTCGTCGTCTTGGCCGAGTGCGAAGCACGAACGCCGAAACCGTCTCCAGCAAATATCGTGCGGTCCGGGATCGCGCCCTCGGTGCGTCCGGGACGACGAAGCTATCCTATACTTGCAGGATCAGCACGTGGCAGAGCGGCTTCTTGCCCCACACATTGTTGACTGAGCCACGCACCGAGCGCTCGATCGCTTGCTCAAGCGCCGCCGGATCGCGCCGCCGCGCCTTCGGCAGCGACGTGATCGCGTCGTCGACCGCGTCAGCGACGAGGTCCTGCATCGACTTCTTGGGCTCATATTCTTCCGGCAAGCCGGTCATGTCGACCCATGGATCGCCCACGATGTCCCCGCGTCCGCTCATGGCGATGGCGACCGAAACGATACCCGCGAAGGACAGTTTGCGCCGCTCGGCAACCGTGCGCGACTCTTCATGCACATAAATGTCGCCATCCTGATAGACGCGGCCTGCCGCCACTTGGTCGATGATCTGCACGGGACCCGGCGCCAGCCGCACCACGTCGCCGTTACGGCACTCCGCGACTTCCTTGATCCCGAGCGAACGCGCGAGTTTGGCGTTTTCATGCAGGTGCAGAGCCTCGCCGTGCACGGGAACGACGGCCTCCGGCTTCAGCCATTCGTACATGCGCGTCAGCTCCCCGCGGCGCGGATGGCCCGAGACATGCACCAACCGGTCGCGGTCGGTGATGACTTCAGCGCCCGACGTGACCAGCGCATTGATGATACGGTTCACCGCTTTCTCGTTGCCCGGAATGGTGCGTGACGAGAAAATCACCGTGTCGCCGCGGTCGAGCGTAATCTCGGGATGATCGTCGAAGGCGATGCGCGCGAGCGCGGCACGCGGCTCGCCCTGGCTGCCCGTGAGCAGCACGAGCACGCGCTCGCGCGGCAGCGCGTGATAGGCGTCGAGTCCGCGGAATGGCGGCACGCCGTCCAAGAGGCGCATCTCCCGGGCGACGTTGATAACACGCTCCATGGCACGGCCAGCCACGACAACCTCCCGGTCGGCCGCGGCCGCCGCCAGCGCCGCCGAGCGCAGGCGCGCAACGTTTGACGCGAATGTGGTCAGCGCCACACGGCCTTTCGCTTCCGCGACGATTTCCGCAAGGCTCTTGGCGACATCCGTCTCGGACGGCGAGATACCGTCACGGACGGCGTTGGTGGAGTCGCAGATGACCGCGCGCACGCCCTCCTCACCGATCGAACGGAATTTCGCCTCGTCGGTCGGCTTGCCGACGATCGGTCCCGGATCGAGCTTCCAGTCGCCTGTGTGCACGACATTGCCGAGCGGCGTCCGGATCACGAGCGCGCTGCTCTCCGGAATCGAATGCGCGACTGGCACGAACTCCACGTCGAAGGACCCGATCTGCACGCGCCCACCCACCGGCACGACCTTGACCGGTAACTCCGGCGCGTCCGGTTCACCCATTCGCTTCGCTTCCATAAGTGCAGCCGTGAAGGGCGTCGCGTAGATCGGAACTTTGAGTTTCGGCCAAAGCGCGAAGACAGCACCGAAATGATCCTCATGCGCATGCGTGAGCACGATGCCGGCAAGACTTCGACGTTCCTCTTCGAGGAACGAGATATCCGGAACGATCAAATTGATGCCGGGCAGTTCGCCGTCGGCGAAAGCGACGCCCATATCGACGCACAGCCATTCGCCGCCGCGATCCGATCCGAGGCCATAGACCGCAAGATTCATCCCGATCTCGCCGACCCCGCCGAGCGGTAAAAAGACGAGTTCTTTGATAGCTTTAGTCACGAGACCTCACCGCGCCGCGAGCGGGAACACATCGCCCGCAGCGACTGTCTCGCATGTCCCGTTGCCACGGCGAAGCACCAAAGCGCCGCCTTCGTCCAGCGCCTCGAACGTGCCGTTCATCGTGCGGTTCGGAAGTCGCACTTCGATCGGGGCTCCGAGGCCGCTCGCACGGGCGAGCCACGCTGCGCGGAT